>NZ_BAAADV010000003.1:0-288086 GCF_039522665.1 Natronoarchaeum mannanilyticum | reverse complement strand
CGCCGGCGCCGACGCGGTGGGTGTGATCGCCGACGTTCCCGTCGAGACGCCTCGCGAGGTCAGCGCCGAGCGAGCGCGCGCACTGCTCGACGCCGTTCCGCCGCTGGTCACAGGCGTGCTCGTGACGATGCCCGAGACGCCCGCGGACGCGATCGAGCTCGTCGAAACGGTCGATCCCGACGCCGTCCAGCTCCACGGCGACCTCTCGCCCAGAGACGCGGCGACGGTCGCCGACGCTGTGTCGATCCCTGTGATCAAGGCGGTCGACGCCGACGAGCCCGAGCGCTGCGCGGCGTACGACGACACGGTCGATGCCCTGCTGGTCGATTCCGTCGACGCGGCGGGCGGCGGCGGCACGGGCGACACCCACGACTGGGAACGCACGCGCGAGGCGATCGCCGACGTCGAGTCGCCCGTCCTGCTGGCCGGCGGGTTGACGCCCGAGAACGTCGCCGAGGCCGTCGCGACGGTCGAACCGTTCGGCGTGGACGTCGCGAGTGGGGTCGAGCGGGCGAACCTACCCGACGGCGCTGACGGTCGCAAGGACCCCGACGCCGTTCGCCGGTTCGTCGCGAACGCCACCCGTCCGTCGGAGGCGGTCGCGCGATGACGCCCGAACTGACGCCCGGACGCGAGATGTTCCGCCAGCACGTCGCCAACGCGGCGATCGGCGGCGACGAGGGCACCGACGCGGCGGTCGTCCGCACGTCGGTCGAACTCGACGTCGACGCGACGCCGCTGTCGGCGTACGCCGCGCTGACCGGTCGGACGACCGACCTGCCGCCCGCGGAGTACGCGTTCCTGCTGGAGAGCGCCGAGAAGACGGCCTCCAGCGACCCCGACGGCGCGTTCCGCCCGACGTCGGCGTCGGCCGACCGCCACGCGCGATACTCGTTCGTGGGGTACGACCCCGCCGCGGTCGTGACGGTCGACCCCGACGAGACCGACGTCGAAGTGCTCGGCGACGATCGGTACGACGACCTGATCGATCCTACTGGAGGAGACGCCACCGAGACGCTGCGCTCGGCGCTGCCGGACGCCGAACTCGCGGGCTTCGAGAACGGCGACCGGCGCCAGCTCGACGGCGGGCTCGTCGGCTTCCTCGCGTACGACGCGGTGTACGACCTCTGGCTCGACGAGGTCGGCGTCGAGCGTCCCGAGTCGCGGTTCCCCGACGCGCAGTTCGTGCTCAACACGAAGACGCTCGTGTTCGACGAGGTCGCCGAAACGCTCTCGCTGGTGTTCACGCCGGTCGTGCGGGCCGACGACGACGTCGACGCGATCTACGACGAGCTGGTCGCCGAGGCCGAGCGGGTCGCGGGTGTCCTCGAAGACGCCGAGGCGCCCGACTGCGGCCCGTTCGTGCGCGACCGCGAGGTCGCCGGCCCGCAAGACGAGTACGAGGACGCCGTCCGCGCCGCCAAGGAGCACGTCCTCGACGGCGACGTCTACCAGGCCGTCGTCTCCCGCAAGCGCGAGCTGTACGGCGACGTCGATCCACTCGGGTTCTACCGGGCGCTCCGGGAAGTCAACCCCTCGCCATACATGTACCTGCTCGGGTACGACGACCTGACGGTGGTCGGCGCCAGCCCCGAGACCCTCGTCTCGGTCGAGAACGACGAGGTCACGGCGAACCCCATCGCGGGCACCTGCCCGCGCGGGGCCAGCCCGGTCGAGGATCGGCGGCTGGCCGGCGAGATGCTCGCGGACGGCAAGGAGCGGGCCGAGCACACGATGCTCGTCGACCTGGCGCGCAACGACGTGCGCCGGGTCAGCGAGTCCGGTTCGGTCCGCGTCGACGAGTTCATGAACGTGCTGAAGTACTCGCACGTCCAGCACATCGAGAGCACCGTCACCGGACGGCTCTCGCCCGACTCGGACGCCTTCGACGCGACGCGGGCGTCGTTCCCGGCGGGGACGCTCTCGGGTGCCCCGAAGATCCGCGCGATGGAGATCATCGACGACCTCGAACTCTCGCCCCGCGGGCTGTACGGCGGCGGCGTGGGCTACTTCTCGTGGACCGGCGACGCCGACGTCGCGATCGTCATCCGCACGGCGACGGTCGAGCACGGCGCCGACGAGGACCGGATCACCGTCCAGGCCGGTGCCGGGCTGGTCGCCGACAGCGACCCCACGTCCGAGTACGAGGAGACCGAGCAGAAGATGGACGGCGTGCTGACCGCGCTCGATCGGATCGAACTCGATCCCGACGCCGAAACCGAACCGGAGGTGAGTCGATGAGCGACGCGACCGGCGAGCGGGACACGACCGGCGCGCGCGACGCCGCGGCGGCGTCGGCGTCCGACGACGAACTGCGAGTGCTGTTCGTCGACAACTTCGACTCCTTCACGTACAATCTCGTCGAGTACGTCAGCGAGCACGCCGAGACCGAGGTCGTCCGCAACACCGCCAGTCTCGAGGACGTGCGCGCGATCGACCCGGACGCCGTGGTGATCAGCCCCGGACCGGGCCACCCCGAGAACGACCGCGATGTCGGCGTCACGATGGACGTGCTGCGCGAACTGAGCCCCGACGTGCCGACGCTCGGCGTCTGTCTCGGCCTCGAAGCCGCCGTCTACGAGTACGGCGGCTCGGTCGGCCGCGCGCCGGCGCCGATCCACGGGAAGGCCTCGGAGATCGAGCACGACGGCGAGGGCGTGTTCACCGGGATCGACCAGGGGTTCCGCGGCGGGCGCTATCACTCGCTGGTCGCGACCGAGGTGCCCGATTGCTTCGAAGTGACCGCCACCGCGGAGCACGATGGGGAGGAGCTCGTGATGGGGGTCCGCCACCGCGAGCACTCGATCGAGTGCGTCCAGTTCCACCCCGAGAGCGTGCTCACGTCGATCGGTCACGACGTCATCGAGAACTTCCTCGCGGACGTCTGAGAGGGGAGGATATCGGCCGCGTACCGGTCGGAATGGCGAACAGGCGGCGCTCGCGTTCGCGACGCGGCTGGCCGCGCACCCGCCTCGACCTGCGTCGCGCCAATTCTCAGGAGACACGTCGGTTGGCCGCTCGATTCCCCGTAAACCTGTTGCGGATCGTCCGGAACGGTGGTCGCCCGGCTCAGAGTACGCCGACGCCGGCCATGCTGGCCGCGAACAGCACGGCGGCGACGACGCCCGCGATCATCAGGAGCTTCCACGCGAGGTTCAGTAGCAGGCGCGCGGCGAACACGACGACGGCCGCGACCGCGATCGCGCCGAGCAGCTGCGTGGCGGGGTCCGAGGGGAGCGACTGGGCGATCACCGCGCCGGCCGCGACGCTGGCAGAACTGATCATGGGCTGGAGATGTCTCCGAGCGGTTATAACTGTTCCCCAGAATCGGGCGCAGGTTTCGCTGTACCGGGCGGCATCTAAACGGGCGAGGCGGAGACGTCGAGGGCGGTTCTCGGCGGGTATCGATGTCCGGTGTCGGTTGTCTCGCTAACGACCGGTCTTCGACCCGACCTTTCACTTTCACTGCGGACTGCCTAAGCTTATTATGCCTGGTCCCATGGCCACACACAGGGCCGAACCCCCAGAGTCAGGGGCGTGCCGAACGTACCCACACACGACCAGTGACACGTTTATGCAAACAGATTTGTAGTAGTGCAAGCGTGGACGATTCAGGTCGTTTTATAGGGTTCCATCCAGTAGGAAGTGCCCGTCCACAACTACCCCGAACCATGACGCACACAACCCACAAAACCGCACGAGGCTATCGCCCCGCGCCCGAGGTGAGCGCCGCATGAGCGACGCGGAGCTCTCGGCCGACGAACTGACCCTGCCGATCAAGCGCACCGACGGCGACACCCTGGAGGAGCGCCTGACCGGCAACGCGTACCACAACATCCTGCCGGCGCGCTACCTGCGCAAGGACGCCGACGGCGAGCTGATCGAGTCTCAGGAGGATCTGTTCGATCGGGTCGGGAAGAACATCGCGCTCGCCGAGGCCGTCTTCGAGGCTCGCAATCAGGACACCGAGATCTCGGTCACGCCGGACCAGCTCAAGCCCGACCACCCGCGCCGCGACGAGCTCGCGGCCGACGTGTTCGGCAAGGGCACGACCGCCGAGGACGACGTCGAGACGACGCTCTCTATCTACAACGTCAACAAGTTCGCCTACGACACCGTCGTCCCCGAGCTCCCCGACGAGATCCGCGCACACGTCGAGGACGTCGCCGACGAGTTCCAGGGCATGATGGAGAACCTGGACTTCATGCCGAACTCGCCGACCCTGATGAACGCTGGCGACGAGCTCCAGCAGCTTTCGGCGTGTTTCGTCGACTCCCCCGAGGACGACATCGACGACATCCACCAGACCGCCAAGGAGGCCGCCCAGGTGTTCCAGTCCGGCGGCGGCATGGGCTACGCCTTCTGGCGCCTGCGCCCCTACGGCGACGCCGTCGGCTCGACCGGCGGCATCGCGTCGGGGCCGATCACGTTCATGCGCACGTACGACCAGATGTGCGAGACGATCGCCCAGGGCGGCGCGCGGCGCGGCGCCCAGATGGGCGTGATGCGAGTCTCGCACCCGGACGTCATCCAGTTCATCCACGCCAAGAACAAGGACGTCTCGCTGGCCGAGACGCTGCGCCTGAACGACCCCGACGACTTCACGCACAACTCCTTCCAGGAGGCCCTGGACGAAGCTCGCGAACTCATCGACGACGAGGGGAAGGTCCCCAAGCACCTCCGGAACGCCGTCGAGGGGCACCTCTCGAACTTCAACATCTCGGTCGGCGTCACCGACGACTTCATGGAGGCGCTGGAAGCGGGCGAGGAGTTCACGTTCACCAACCCGCGCACGGGTGAACCCCACATCGCCACCGAGGAAACCAAGGAGCTGTACGACATGTTCGGCCTCGGCGACCACGTCGAGGTCGGCGAGGAGCTGTCGATCCCCGCCGAGGAACTCTGGGACGACATCGTCGAGGGCGCCCACGAGAACGGCGAGCCCGGCGTGATCTACCTCGAACGCGTCAACAAGGAACACTCCTTCGACGTCGAGGAACACCCCGACCACCGCATCCTCGCGACGAACCCCTGCGGCGAGCAGCCCCTCGAGGAGTACGAGGCCTGCAACCTCGGGCACATCAACCTCTCGACGCTCGCCGACCAGCAGGCGCCCGACTGGCGCGTCTGGGCCGACGAGCACGCAGACGAGTACGATAGCCTGGAGGACGCCGTCGACGCGTTCCTCGAGGAAGCGGTCGACTTCGACGAGTTCGACCGCCGGATCGAGATGGGTACCCGGTTCCTCGAGAACGTCGTCACGATGTCCGATTTCCCGGTCGAGAAGATCGAACAGAAGGTCCGGGAGATGCGCAAGATCGGCCTCGGCGTCATGGGGCTGGCCCAGCTGTACATCCAGCTCGGCGTCGAGTACGGCAGCGACGAGGGCAACGAGATCGCCCGCCAGGTCATGCGCCACATCAACCACGGCTCGAAGTGGGCCTCCCACGAGCTCGCCGAGGAGCGCGGCGCCTTCGACGAGTGGGACAACTCGAAGTACGCGAACCCCACCGAGTACCGCGAGTGGTTCGAGCGCCAGACCGGCCTCGACGCCGACGACTGGGAGGACGGCTTTGCGATCCGCAACCACAACACGACGACGATCGCGCCGACCGGCACGACGTCGATGGTCGGCAACACCACCGGCGGCTGCGAGCCGATCTACAACGTCGCCTACTACAAGAACGTCAGCGACGACGTCCAGGGCGACGAGATGCTCGTCGAGTTCGACGACTACTTCCTCCGCGTGCTCGAGGAGAACGACCTCGACGTCGACGCCGTCAAGCAGGAGGCCCAGGAGCAGATGGCCAACAACGAGTTCGACGGCATCGACGGCCTGACGACGGTGCCCGACGCCATCGGCGAGCTGTTCGTCACCACCGGCTCGCTCTCCGCGAAGGAGCACGCCGGCGTGCAGGTCGCCTGCCAGGAGGGCGTCGACTCGGCCATCTCGAAGACCGTCAACGCGCCCAACGACTCCACCGTCGACGACGCCAAGGACGTGTTCGAGTACATCTACGAGCACGGCGGCAAGGGCGTCACCTACTACCGCGACGGCACCCGCAGCAAGCAGGTGCTGACGACGCGCGCGAAGAACGCCGACTTCGCCGACGAGTCCGAGGCCGCCGAGGCCCTGATCGAGCAGATCCAGGACGTGTTCGGCGGGATCGAGGGCTTCCTCGAGAACGAGGACGTCCAGGCCGCGCTTGACCAGCAAGTTGAGGAGCTGCTCGACCTCGCGGACGGCGACGCCGATCTCGCCGAGCAGTACGCCAAGAAGCGCCCGCGTCCCGACGTGCTCCACGGCGTCACCCAGCGCATCGACACGGGCTACGGGAAGCTCTACGTCAACATCAACGAGGACGAGGACGGCCGGCCGTTCGAGCTGTTCGCCAACATCGGCAACTCCGGCGGCTTCACGGCCTCCTTTACCGAGGCGCTGGCCAAGACCATCTCGACGGCGCTCCGTTCGGGCGTCGACCCCGAGGAGATCGCCGACGAGCTCCAGGGGATCCGGTCGCCGAAGGTCGCCTGGGACAAGGGCGAGCAGATCCAGTCGATCCCGGACGCCGTCGGTACCGCGATGCGACGCTACCTCGACGGCGAGATCGAGAAGGCCTACCCCCAGCAGCAGAACCTCACCGAGCTGGAAGACGAGGTTAGCGGAGCTGACGCGCGCACCGAACCGGAGCCCGACGGCGGCGTCGCCTCCGCCGACGGCGCGCAGGGTGCCGACAAGTCGGCTTCACAGGACCTGATCGACGCCGGCGAGAGCCCCGAGTGTCCCGACTGCGGGTCGCTCTCGCTGTACTACTCCGAGGGCTGCAAGACCTGCGAGTCCTGCGGCTGGTCGGAGTGCTGAGCAGGAACCGACGCGGTAGCCGGCGTCAGACGACCGTCTGACGCGCCAGAGCGCTTTTTACGCCGGTCGATCTACTCGGTCGTAGATGCCGTCGCTCCGCATCGACGTCCCCGAGTCGCTGGTCCGCAAACTGGACACCGAGCGGGATCTACTGGGCTTCGACTCCCGGGAGGCGTATCTGCGCTGGATCCTCGATCACCGCACGAACATCGACGCCGGCTCGGAGCGCGAGCGGGCGCTCACGGCGTACGCCGAGCGCGTCGAGGAACTGGAGGCGAAGCTCGACGAGGCCGGCGGGGGCGCGTCCGAAGACGCCCCAGAAACGGCGTCGGCCGATGCGGAGAACAGTACGCTGGACGCGGGGACCGAGAACGCAACGCTCGACGCCGACGCGTGGTCCGACTCGTCCGGCTCGCGGTCGGACGCCGACGCGGCGTCGCACGGTGCTGACGCCGAAATCGAGGGAGACGACGCTGCCACGACCGATCGCAAATCTACTGCCGACGAGCCCGTCGACCACAACCTCGCGCCGGGCGAGGCTCGCATCTCGGACGACACGGTCAACGAGCTGGCCACCGACCTCGCCGGCGTCGAGGGGCAGCGATTGGACGCGTTCGCCCGCGAGGCGGTGCTACAGACCGGCGACCAGCTGCAGGGCAGCCCCGAGAGCGGGCTGACCTACCGGTCGGACGCCGCGCTGGCGGGCACCGACGCGGATCGCCCCGGCGAGGAAATCACCGACCTGGACGCCCTGGAAGTGCCGGGTCACGACGAGGCGCTCGTCGAGCGACGCCGGATCGCGGTCGGCGCAGCGCTGGCGCTGCTGCGCGAGCGCGAGACCGCGCGGCGCTCGCACTTCGTCGACGAACTCTACGACGAGCGCCCGGCGGGCTACGAGACGGCCGACTCCTGGTGGGGCTGCATCAAGCGCGGTCTCCGGCAGGTCGACCGAGTGTTGCCCGCCCACGACGACCGGCGCGTCTGGGAGTTCCACACGACGCCGGGCCGGGTGACGCGGCTCCCGAGCCGCGAGTGAGCTCTGACAAGACTCAAATCGATTCCGTACGTGTGTCCGCTGTGACCGACGAGAACGAAGTGGACGGCGGCCGTCCCTGCCCGATGTGCGAGGAGCCGCTGTACAAGCGCCACTGCAAGTACGTCTGTCCGCAGCACGGGGTAGTGTATGACTGCGGAGATACGTTTTGGACAAAATGAATTAGGAAAAAACGAAATAAATTATATGGTCGCCAGGGAGCAGTATTCGCGCGATGATTGCTTGACTGCACTACGGAAAGCCAGGGCCATCCTTGGAGAGTCGCCGAGTCGAAGAGCGTACGCTAGTCTTGATATCAGGCCCTCCCCCTCAGTAATCTATAATCGGTTTGGAAGCTGGGATGATGCCAAACGGAAAGCGGGATTAGAACCGTGCAAAGACGGCAGATCGTGTAAGGATGTCGACTCTCGCTATTTTAGGAAAATTGACGGTGTGAACAGCGCCTACTGGCTAGGATTTCTCTTCGGTGACGGATCGCTCATGGAACGGGAGTACAGTTACCGAGTTCAACTAACCATCCACAACCAGGACGAACCTCACCTTCGGCGTTTCAAGCAAGCAATCGGAGCAGAAAACGAATTGATAGAAGACGGGGACTGTCTTTCACTAAGAATAAGCGACGCAAAGTTCGCCGAGAACCTGATTGAGAATGGTTTCACTACTAATAAATCCTACGACGGTGCGTTACCGGACATCGTTAGTTGGGATCTAAAGCGAGCCTTCGTAAGAGGGTTGGCGGATGCTGATGGATACTTCGGAGTCTCGAAATTCACCATAACTGATAACACTTCTAAAAGATTGGAACGGTTACGCGATTGGATACCAGTCGATTACGAAATCGTACACGAGGAGATTGATGATCGTGATTGGGCGTATCTACGCAGTTCGGGGAAGGAAGATCTTCTAGCTCTGTACACGTGGCTATTTCCTGCTGGCAAAAGTACGGAGCCAGCGCTCGGACGAAAAAAGGACGTTGCCGTTGACTTCATCAGAAATCGACACAAGGCAGTTTTATTCAGTTGACAACGGCCGTGTCCTCTTCCGTGAAGTGGGTGTACGCCGGCCCCGCGAGCAGGAATGCCGCGGCGGCCGTCGTCGCGACGGTAAGCGGCAGCCCGACGCCGCCCAGCCCCCGTGCGGTGATCGTCGACAGCGAGCTTCCGACGACGACTGCCGCCACGGTCCAGGGCAGCTCCCCGACGAGCACGCCCAGCGCAAACGCGCGAAGCGGCACCGCGGAGAGGCCGGCGGCGCAGCTGACGGCGTCGGCCGGGATCGGCGCCAGCCGCGCCGCGACGACGCCCCGCAAGTCGCCCGCCGATCCGAAGTAGCCGCCGCCGACGCTCGCGAGGCGCTCGACCGGCGCGCAGTCGTTGCCCGCGCCGACCCAGCGCGCCGCGGCGTAGGTCGGCACCGACGTCAGCACGGCGCCCGCGAGCGCGACGGGAACGCCCGCCGCGATCCCCAGACCGTAGCCGACGACGACCGCGACGAGCGTTGGCGGCCACAGCGCGAGCGGCCGGACGAGGTACAGCGCGGCGACGACCGCGAGGAACGTCGCCGGATCGTCCGCCGCGGCGTCGACGGCCCCGATCGCCGCGTCGGGCGAGAGCGTCAGCGCGACGGCGACGACGACCGCGAGCAGGCCGACGCCCGCCAGCGATCGCCGCGTTCCCGGTTGCATCACTTCCCAGATGACAGGCACCCCTTGAACCTCTTTTGGTGGGGCGGCTCCGATCGCTGGAATCCGCTTTCGGACGCCGCCCTCGCCGCGGCGTCGTGATGCCGACCGCACCGCGGCAGCGTGATGCCGCCCTCGCCGCGGCGTCGCAACGGCCGCGCGACGTCGCCGGGCCCCGCGCCGGCCGCGCAACGTTTAATCCGCTCGGCCGCGCAGTCACGGGAGAACGCATGGACGGCGACCCCGTCGAGGTCGGGCTCGAACTGCTCGCCGCGCTCGAACACGAGGAGCTCAGCGTCGCGGAGGCGGTCGACCGCATCGAGACGGTGACGACCCACCCATCCGTCACCCGCGAGATCCTCGAAACCGCCGAGACGCGCGGGATCATCGAGCGCGAGGACGGCGTCGTCCGGCCCCAGCGGGGCACGCACGTCAGCTTCGAGAGCCAGGTCGTCCAGAAAGAAGGCGACTTCGAGTGTCGGCGCTGCGGCGCCGGCCTCTCGACCGGTCACTTCATCCGATTCGATTCGGGCGACCTGGGGCCCTTCGGCTCCTCCTGCATCCGGAAGGTCACCGGCCGCGACTGAGCTCCTCGACCAGCCGCTCGATGGCGCGGCGCTGCTGATCCAGCCGCTCGTTTTGCTCCTCGACGACCGCGCGGAGCTCGGCGATCTCGGCGGCCACGTCGTCGGCCGCGTCGATGTCCTCGTCCGACTCCGCCGGCTCGAAGCCCGCCTCCTCGAAATCGAACTCCGGTTCGGACCCGCTTTCGGCTTCATCCGCGTCGGCCGCTCGCTGTTCCGACGCTGCGCTGCTCTCCCGGGTCCGATTCTCCGCCGCCCCCGCTGTCGCGTCGTTCCGCTGGCGCTGAGCGCCGTCAGCTTGCCCGACGGAATCTGTCGCCGATTCGCTCGCCCGCTCGTTCGCGGCGTCGGCGGACCGCGCTTCGATCCCTTCACTCGCTGCCGACTCGGACTGACCGGCCGTCGACGCGGCCGCGTCGCTCGCGACCGGTGTCGATTCGGCGTCCGCCGATCCCGCGTTCACGGTCTCCCCAGCGTTTGCGTCCGAGGTGGCGCTCGACGCCGAGCCGGCGTCTGCGGTCGTGTCGGCGTCCGAAGTCGCGTTGTCGGGATCGCTCACCAGATCCTCGTCGTCCGGTGCCGGCGGGTTCGCGTCCAGCGGATCGACGCCCTCGCCGAAGGCGACCGCCGGCGCGTCGTCGCCGGCGTCGGCGACCTCCTCGTCGGGCGCGATGGCGGCGCGCAGCTCTTCGATCGAGCTCACGTCGTAGTAGTTACACAGCGCCTGGGTCAGCCGCTCGCGGACCTCGCGGGCGTGTTCTTTGGGCGCCTTGATGCGCTGCTGGCGTCCGTCGACCTCCAGGACGATCTGGGTCGCGACGCTCCCCTCCTCGAAGGTGAGGCCGGTGACGTCGGCGTAGTGGAACTCCTCGTAGTCCTCGTCCCAGACGACCTCGCCGATGTGCTTGACGAGGCGCTCGCTGGTGACGACCAGCGTCAGCTCGCTGAATCGGAACGTCTTGACGACCGTCTCGCCGGGATCGGTGACGCCGCCGGCGTTCATGATCCCCGCCAGCACCGGGTGGAGCGCGCTCTCGGCGCTGTTCGAGGGGAGCGTGAACTCCTTGGTTCCTTCGAGCGGGTACTCCAGGCTGAACCGCGTCTTCCGGCGCCCTTCCTTGACCGTCAGGCGCTCGGCGTCGTGGGGGTACTCCTCGACGGTTTCGTCGCTCAGCAGTCCCTCGCCGCGGTAGATCAGCGTCCGCGTCGGCGTGATGTACAGCACGTCCTCGCCGCCGAGGGGGACCTCCGCCGCGACGTCCTCGCCGTCGAGGGCCGATTCGACTGCTCCGGGTACGCTCATGCACCATTCTTTCTGCCCCATAGCTTAAAACCGCGGGCCGTTCCGTGCCCCGCAGCCTCGTGAGCGACTCACACCCTCGACCGCCGGAGATGAGAAGGTTAAAGGTAATCACCGGACAACTCCGAGTCGAGCCCGGGTGGCTTAGCTGGACATAGCGCCGCACTCATAGGGTTCTGAGCTTCGGTGCGGCTCGCCTTGGAAGCCTCTCATGTCCGTACGAGGACTGCCGAGCCTCGAACCTGGGACATGCGGAGATCGAGGGTTCGGAGCCCTCCCCGGGCATAGATTTTCACGCTGTCGCTCGCTCCGTCGAGCGGCGAGTCCGAGAAAATCGCAGCGCGAAACGGCGACGAACCCGTAGGATCTGCGCGAGCGTCAGCGAGCGCAGATGATGGAAGAGCTTGCTCTTCCCGTCGTTCGCGAGCTCTCCCCGGGCACTGTATTTCTACAGGAGGAGCGAACGATAGTGAGTTCCGAGTCCGAAGTTTGGGTGCCCTCCCCGGCGTTCGATTGGGCTCTCAATCGCTCGCGTTACCGTTCGTCGCCTCCGTCTCCGATTCTATAGACTCGTCTTCGGCCTCCTCGTCCGAACTCGCCGCTGAATCCGCTTCTTCGCCATCGGCTTCCGCGTCATCTTCGTCAGCGCCGTTTGAAGTCTCTTCTCCGCCGGTGTCCTCGGCCGGCTCGCCGTTTTCGTCTGCCCCGTCGCCACTCCCGTCGTCCTCGTCGGCGTCCTCTTCCTCGGTAGCGTCCGCATCGTCGCTCTCGTCGCCGGTTTCCTCGCCGTCGCCGGACGCCTCGTCGTTCTCGGCGTCCGCTTCGCCACCGCGCTCGCCGGCATCCGCATTCTCGTTGTCCTCGTCGTCTTCCTCTCCGTCAGTCGCCTCTTGGTCGCTCCCGTCGCTGGTCTCGTCCTGATACTCCTCCCACTGCTGGTTGATCTGCTCGCCGCAGCTCCCGTCGGGCTGGGACGCTTCGACGAACGTCTCGCCGCCGTCGCCGGTCACCATCACGTGCTCGATCTCGACGTCGGTGACCGCCCCGTCGACGCGCTCGTTGGCGTCGATCGTCGTCGGTATGCCGTCGTCGGGCTCCAGAATCATCGTGTCGAGGCCGCTCTCGGTGAAGAACCGCGTCGACACTTCCCAAATCTCCCAGTCGTCGTCGCTCGCGTCGCCCTCGACGTCGATCGAGACGGTCGAACAGCCCTCGTACGAGATGGAGATGTCGTCGGCCGTCGCTCCGCCGCCGTCGCTCTCGTTGTCGCCGTTTCCGTCGTCGCTCTCGTTGTCGTTACCGTCACGTCCGTCCTGCCAGTCCTCGTACTGCGCGTCGATTTCGTCGCGACACCCGTCGAAGTCGGGGTTAGTCTGTGCGGCGGCGACGCCACCATCGCCGTCGAGAACCGTCGTCTGTTCGATCGCGACGTCCGTGACGGCGCCGTCGTCGATGCCCGAGACGTTGATAGTCGTCGGAAGCGTCACCTCGTCCTCGTAGTTCTGCGACGTGAGGCCGTCGGCGCCGTAGAACTCCGTGTTGACCTCGACGGCGTACTCACCCTCGCCTTCGATCGTGACGGTCGAACAGTCCTCGTAGGTGACGTTCGAGACTACGGGGTCGGTTCCGTTACTACCGTTCGGCACGGTCTGATCGGGGTAGCTGTGTCTGAGTACGGTTTCCCCGTCTTCCGTCCGCAGGATGATCGTGTCGCCGGTCTGGTTCCAGATGTTGACGTCGGTGTTCCAGTACAGGTCGGACTCGTCGTTCTCTCCCTCGCCCGACCAGATCGTCACCTCCTCGCCGGCGTTGAGCGTGAACTCGTCGGGGAACACGAACGGATCGAGGTTCGTTCCGACCCTGCCCCCGTCCTCGCGGTCCCGCAGGGTCCAATCGGTCATCTCGACGGCGGACTCTCCCGTGTTGTTCAGCGTGACGTACTCCTCGTCGGGATCGTCGCCGACGACGTTTCTCCCGGTCACGTTGAACGAGTAGGTTTGCGTCTCTGGCGGGTCTTCTGGCTCCTCTCCACCGTTATCGCCTGGATCTTCCGGGCCTGTGGTGTCGGCCGGGACGTCTCGTCCGGCGTCATCGCTCCTTTCGTCGCCGGCGTCGGTCTCTGCGGGTTCGTCCGCGCTCGCGTTCGGCGAGAGCGCCCCCGTTCCGGTCCCGACCAGCGCGTCGCCCTCGAACGTTCCGTTGATATGTCCGACCAACCCGTCCTTCGGCTGGACGCCGACGATCGATCCCGAGACGTGGTACGTCGCCGTCTCGTCCGGTCCGAGCGTCCCTTCGACGCGACAGACCTGCTCTGCGCAGTCGACGGTCCCGTTCGCGGCGTCGTCGACGGGTTCGACCGCGCCGAGGACCGTCAGCGAGTAGTTTAGATCGTCCTGGGCGGTGCTGTTCAGCGCGAGTTCGTAGTCGACCGCGTCGTAGTCGACGAGCGGATCGTCGTAGTCGTCGGTGTCGGGCAGCGAGTCGCCATCGCCGCCGTCGTGGGGCGCGAGTATCGATCCAGGAATGATTCCCGCGCCCGCCGTCGATGCGATCACCGCGAGCGCGACGCCGAGCGTCAGGAGCGCGAGGCGCCGCGCCGTGCGGGAGTCCGTACGAGGCATGTGCCACCGTCCCACGCGGGCGTAGAAACGCGAATTTACGAGGTGGCTGCGCGACGCCACGCGGTACTTCTACGTTGGCGTCCGGACAGTCCCGTTTACCGTCGGACGGCGTCCGGATGGCTGTCGGCGAAGTGCCGTTCTATCCCTATCGCGTCTCGAACGTCAGCCGGGGAACTTGCGAACCGTGGGAACGGCGACAAAAGTCCCGATCGCGAGAACGAGTCGTTCCGCGACGCCGTCAGTCGGCGGCTGACGCCTCGATCGACTCCCAGGCCTCGTAGCCGCCGTCCATGCTCGCGACCGAGTCGGCGTCGCCGTACTCCTCGATGAGGCGGGCGGCCTGGATCGACGTCTCGCCGATGTAGCAGTAAACCACGACGTCGTCCGCCCAGTCGCGGTCGACGACGCTCTCTTCGAGTTCTTCGATGGTGACGCTTTCCGCGCCGGGGAGGTGGCCGTCTTCGTACGCGTCCTCGTCCCGGACGTCGACGAGGTCGAACTCCTCGTCGCGCTCGATGCGCTCGCGGACCGCCGCGGGAGATACTTCCTCGACCATTATTGCTTCCGGAGGTAGATGCGGTAGAGTCCGTCGCCGCTGCGCCAGACCCGCGCTTCGGCGTCGTCGCCGACGGCCCGGGGGACGTTCTCGGTGCAGGGGACGTGGTCGGTCTCCTGGACGAGCAGCTCCCCGGCGTCGACCTTCTGGAGGCCCTTCTGCGCCTCGACCTGCGGGTACGGGCAGACCTCGCCCATCATGTCCTGGACGAGGTCGGCCTCCTCCAGGAGCTGTTCGGCTCGTTCGTCGCTCAGTTCGTCCGGTGCGTCCGTGACGTCGTCGATGGATGGCATTGTGATGTTCGTGGTTGCGCGGTGATCGATTAGCGAGCGATTCAGATGGCGCAGCCGACGTCGCGGTAGATCCAGTGGGTCATCACGTACACGCCGGCGACGATGCCGGCCGCCGCGATGAACGAGTGGACCGACAGCTCCGCGATGCCGGAGTAGATGTTGCCGATGTTGCAGCCGGGGGCGAGCCGCGAACCGGCGCCCATGAGGGTGCCGCCGACGACCGCGTTGGGAAGCCGGCGGCGCTTGGGCACCCGCAGCGAGAAGTCGCCGCTCCAGAGCGCGGCGAGCGCCGCGCCGACGATGACGAACGCGATCATCGCCATGTCGACGGTGACGCCCACGCCCTCGCCCCGGAAGAGGATCGATCCCCAGTACTCGTAGGCGCCGGCGTCGACGCCGACCTGCGAGAGGAGGTAGCCGGTCCAGCGGGCCTCGGGCCCGGTGACGCCGACGATCGATACCTGCGTGAACCAGAGCACGGCCACGGCGGTGATGCCCAGCGCCGCGGTCCGGGGATCCCAGGGCCGCTTGCTCGACGCGAGCGGGGTCCGCCACGCCCGAACGAGGCCGCGGGCGTACGCGGCCGTCCCGCGGGTGAACTTCCGCAGGCCGACGACCGGCGCGAGGAGCGCGGTCGGTCGGACGGAGGCGGTCGTCGCTCGCTCGCCGGGGTCGACGTCGCTCGCCTGCCGACCGATCAGCGTCGCGTACGCGAGCAGTCCGAGCGTCGCGACGCCGACGGCGAGCAGCCCCGCCGGCACCGGCGAGACGGCGAACAGGCTGACCCCCTCGCCGAACGTCAGCGGCGCGAAGTAGGCGCTCTGCAGCGTCGGGAACGCGAGGGTGAACGCGACGTAGCCGACGCCCATGAACAGGAGCGTCAGCCAGAACTGCAGGTACCCCTCGCCGGCCCGGTACAGCGTCCCGCTGGCGCAGCCGCCGGCGTAGGTCATCCCGACGCCGAAGACGAACCCGCCGATCAGACCGGTCAGCCCCCAGCGGGGCGTCCAGAACCCTTGATAGTACCCCAGTTGGTAGGCGATGCCCCAGAAGATCATCGTCAGAAGGGTCGCCGCGAGAACGCCCTTCGTCACGCGGGAGTCCTTGTACGCGAAGAAGTCCCGGAAGGCGTTCACGAAGCAGAACCGGCCCTTCTGGAGGAACACCCCCAGGCCGATTCCGACGACCGCTGCGACGAGCAACGTTGGTGCCACGAACGGTACGAAGGGACTCCGCCCCTTAACTCGCAGACCGACTGCCAACCTTGCAACGGCATCGGACATCCCCGGAACGCAGGATATCGGCCATCACGGGCGCCGCAGCGGCAAAATTTAGCCGCTACGTCCGGAACGACGCACGAGAATACGGCAACTTCGTCCGGTTGCTCTGACTCTCCGGAAACCCGAGCGCGTCCGCGCGGACGGAATGTGAATACACCTAGGTATTTCAGTCTCACCGCCAGAGTACACGCCGATGACAGACTACACTTCTCCCGTCCGGCTCGGCGTCGTCGGGCTGGGTTTCATGGGACAGACGCACGCGACGAACGCCGAGGAACTGGGCCACGACGTAGTGGCCGGCGCCGACCTCGTCTCCGAGACGCGCGAGGAGTTCGCCCGGACGTACGGCGCGGCGACCTACGAGGACTTCGACGAGATGTACGAGGCGGAGGATCTCGACGCCGTCGCGGTGGCGACGCCGAACGCGTACCACGAACCCGCCGCCGTCGGCGCGCTGGAGCGGGATTACGACGTGCTCTGCGAGAAGCCGCTGGCTCACACCCTGGAGAGCGCCGAGCGGATCGCCGCGGCCGCCGCCGACTCCGAGGGGTTCTGCGCGGTGAACTTCCACAACCGCTTCTCCCCCGCCACCGAGATGTTCAAGGAGTACCAGGCGGAGGGGAAGTTCGGCGACATGAACCACGTGCGGGCGAACTACGTGCGCAGCCGCGGCATCCCCGGCGTCGGCTCGTGGTTCACCGACGAGTCGCTGTCGGGCGGCGGCGCCGTTGTCGACATCGGCGTCCACGCGATCGACTTCGCACTGTACCTGCTGGAGTACCCGGAGGTCGAGGAAGTGTTTGCGGTCACCCGCTCGCAGTTCGGCGACCGCGACGACTACGTCGATCCCGACGAGTGGTACGACGCGACCGAGGAGGCCGTCTTCGACGTCGAGGACTCCGCGACGGTGATGATCCGCTGTGCAGGAGACCGAACGATCTCGCTGGAGGTCTCCTGGGCCGCAAACGAGCCCGAGTCCCAGGAGGTCCTCGCCCGCGGGACCGAGGCGGGCGCTCGGCTCGATCTCGGCGGCGACGACCTGACGGTGTTCGGCGCCGGCAAGCAGGGCACCGACCACCTCGTCGAGTCGACGATGTCCGGCGGATCGCTCGACCACGCCGGCTGGGAGGGCTCTGCCAAGCAGTTCCTCGACGCGTCCCGGAGCGGCGAACCGCCGGCGCTCAACACGGTCGAGGAGGCCCTGACCGTCCAGCGCGTGATCGACGCCATCTACCGATCCGCGGAGTCGGGCGCCTGCGTCTCGGTCGCCGACGAGTAGCGGCGTCGTATCGACGCCGACGCGGCTTCGGCTCGCACCGACGCCGAAACGCGGTCCGGAGGTTCCGCCGGACGGACGTTTTTGACGCCGGTCGTCCAACGTCCGCTATGGAGTACACCACGCTCGGATCGACCGGAATGGAGGTCAGCCGCATCTGCCTGGGCTGCATGAGCTTCGGGTCGAGCGACTGGCGCGAGTGGGTCCTCGACGAGGAGGAGAGCCGCGAGATCATCGAGCGCGCGATCGACCTCGGGATCAACTTCTTCGACACGGCGAACATGTACTCGGAGGGCGAGTCCGAGCGCGTCCTCGGCGACGTGCTTTCCGACTACGACCGGGATTCGCAGGTCGTCGCGACGAAGGGGTACTTCCAGATGGACGACGACAACCCCAACTCCGGCGGCCTCTCGCGGAAGGCGATCGAGCAGGAGCTGCAGAACAGTCTCGACCGGCTCGGCGTGGACACCGTCGACCTCTACCAGATCCACCGCTGGGACGAGCAGACGCCGATCGAGGAGACGCTCCGGGCACTCGACGACGCGGTTCGTCGAGGCGACGCGCGCTACGTCGGGGCCAGTTCGATGTGGGCGCGCCAGTTCGCCCGCGCGCTCTACGAGAGCGAGCGCGAGGGGCTGGAGCGGTTCGTCACGATGCAGAACCACTACAACCTCGTCTACCGCGAGGAGGAACGCGAGATGCTGCCGCTCTGCGAGGAGGAGGGCGTCGGCGTGATTCCCTGGAGCCCGCTCGCCCGGGGGTACCTCACCCGCCCGCACGAGGAGATCGACGCGACGACGCGCGGCGAGACCGAGGAGTACCTCTACGAGCACCCTTACCGCGAGGGCGGCGGCCCGGAGATCAACGAGCGCGTCGCCGAGCTCGCCGCCGAGAAGGGCGTCACGATGGCCCAGATCGCGCTGGCGTGGCTGCTCCACCAGGAGTGGGTCGACGCGCCGATCGTCGGGACGACGAGCGTCGAGCACCTCGAAGACGCCGTCGAGGCTCTCGAAATATCGCTGTCGAGCAGCGACATGGCGTACCTCGAAGAGCCGTACGAGCCGGTCCGGGTGTCGGGCCACGAGTAGCGGCGCTTCGGCGGGCGCCGCCCTCGTTACGGCCGGTGCGGGTCGCTCTCGGCGCGACGCCGCCACCGCCCGTTTTCCCGTCGGGCGTCGTACGACCGCCCGTGAGCGATTCGGGATCGGCGCCGACGGGCGATCGGAGCGCGACGCGCTGGCTGCTTCTGGAGGGGAACCGCCTCGCGATCGCCGCCGGCGTCGTGGCGTGCGTGACCCTCGCGACGCTCGGGATCCTGTGGACGTTCGGCTACGCGGCCGTCCGCCCGCGGAGCCCGATCAACTTCGTGTACAGTTCGCTGATCACCGGGAACCTGACGCTGCTGACGGTCGTGCTCTCGATCAACCAGCTCGTCCTCTCGCGGGAGCTGGGCGCGCCGGGGACGCTCAGCCAGCGGATCGACGCGACGCTGGAGTACCGCTCCGAGGTCGAGGAGGCCACGGACGCGAGCGTGACGCCGAAGTCGCCGTCGGCGTTCATCCGGCACCTCCACGAGAGCGTCGGCGAGACGGTCGACGCGCTCGCCGGGACGACGGACGAACTCGACGGCGAGCGCCGACAGCGGCTCGAGAGCGTCCTCGACTCGCTGCGCCGCGATGTCCGCACCGTCAACGGCGCGCTCGACGGCGACGACGTCCCGATCTTCGGCGTCGTCGGCGCGACGATCTCGACGAACCACGCCGAGCAGCTCAACGAGATCGCGGCGCTGCGGGCGAACGCCGGCGAGGCGCTGTCCGACGAGCAGCGCGAGTCGCTGGACCGGCTCGAGGACGCGCTGTTCCAGATCGACGTCGCGCGGGACTACTTCAAGACGATCTACGTCCAGAAGGAGCTCGCCTATCTCTCCCGGGTGCTGCTGTACGTCGGCGTCCCGGCGATCGTCTCGGGCGTCCTTTCTTTGCTCGCGTACAACGCGGGCCACGTCGGATCGGTGCCCTCGGAGCTGTACGCGCTCGTCATCGTCGTGACCGTGACGCTGGGGTTCGCGCCGCTCGCGATCCTGTTCGCGTTCGTCCTGCGGCTCGCCTGGGTCGCCCAGCAGACCGCGACGATCGCGCCCTTCTCGCCGGACGCCGACTACCGGCCCTGAAAAATAGCTGCGAAGCGCGGTTCGGACCTCAGGCGCCCATCATCGACCGACAGCTCTCGGCACACTCGCGCAGCACGTCGGCACAGACCTGACAGTGGTGGTGGTCGTGACGCTCGCACTCCTCGGCGCACTCTTCGGCGGCGCCCGCGGTGGCCTCCGTGAGCTGCTCGGTGTAGCCGGACTCGCGTGCCATGAATCGCGCGTGCATGGTCGCGAGGTCGGCGACGTCCCGGCAGAGCCGGATGCACTTCGACATGTCCATGTCCTCGTCGAGGCACTCGTCGGCGCACCACTCGCAGGTCTCTGCGGCCTCGAAGCAGTTTTCGATGCAGTCCCGCTCGGTGTCGTTCAGGTGGTCGATCTCCGATGAAGTGTCTGCAAGTGACATCGCGTGCTACGGTACTACGACACCGCTTTAGTGGATTTTCGTTATCGAGAATAGAAATCCCAGCCGAGCGGTTACGGACCGTTCGATCGATCGGGCGGTCAGTCTAGCGGTTCGCGCTCGACCGGACGTTATCTGTCCGAAACAGACGGAACGGTGGCGCGACTGGACCGGACCCGCTAGGCGAAACTACGGAAAGGCTGGGCCGACTAACGTGGACTGAGAGCATCCATGAGCGTCCTCAGTAACCTCGTCGAGGCGGCGCGGTTCGTCGGCGACATGACCTGGCACACCTGGTGGGCGCTGGTACTCGGATTCACCGTCGCCGGTGCGGTACAGGCGTTCGTCAGCCAGAGCGAGATGAGCGACGTGCTGGGCGAGAGCGGGCTCCGCGAGATCGGGCTCGGAACGTTTTTCGGCTTCCTCTCGTCGAGTTGCTCCTTCGGCGCCGTGGCGACGACGAAGTCGCTGTTCGAGAAAGGGGCCTCGCCCGCGGCCTCGCTGGCGTCGTTCCAGTTCGCCAGCACGAACCTCGTCGTCGAGATCGGGCTCGTGATGTGGATCCTGCTGGGCTGGCAGTTCGTCGTCGCGGACTTCGTCGGCGGCGTCGTCCTGATCCTGCTGCTGGCGGCGACGTTCCAGTATCTCGTTCCGGACGGCTGGTGGTCGGACGCCCGCGAGCACGTTCGGTCGATGGACCAGGGCGGCCACGACCACGGCGACGACGACTGGGCCGAGAACAACGGCTGGCGCGAGAAACTGCTGACGAGTCGGGGCTGGCGGCGGACGTTCCGCAACGCGATCAACGAGTGGAGTATGCTCTGGACGGACATCGTCGCCGGCTTCGCGATCGCCGGGCTGATCAAGGCGTTCGTCCCGTCGTCGTTCTGGCAGCAACTGTTCACGATCGCGCCCGAGGGCACGCTCGCGTGGGTCGTGCTGGGCTGCGTGATCGGCGTCGCGGTCGGCGTCGCGACGTTCATCTGCTCGGTCGCGAACGTCCCCTTCGCCCTGGTGCTCTGGCAGGGCGGCATCCCCTTCGGCGGCGTGATGGCGTTCATCTTCGCGGACCTGATCGTCCCCCACATCGTCAACATGTACCGGAAGTTCTACGGAGCGCGCATGGCGGCCGTGCTGTTCGGTTCGATCTTCTCGCTGGCGGCGCTCTCGGGGGTGCTGATCCACTTCGCGTGGGCGGGCCTCGGGCTGATCCCCTCCCAGGGGCAGGTCGGCGGCACCGCGCCCGAGGGGTACACCCTCGTGCTGAACGTCGTGCTGACGTTCGTGTTCGCAGCGCAGGTGTACGTCACCTTCTTCGAGGACGCCGCCGGGGAGGCGGTCGCGCACGCGAGTTGACGCGGCTATCGGGACTCGGCTCCCGACGCCGTCGGTCGCGATCGCCGCTGTCACGTCGCCGCGGGCTCACGTCCCCTCACCGTTCGACGACCCCTTCGGATGCCCGGCGACGCCCCACGTCGCCGCCGTCACCGCGAGCAGCAGGACCGTCAGCGCGACCGTGAGATACATCGCGATTCGAATGCCCGCCCGCTCGGCGATCCAGCCGACGACCGGCGGCGCCAGCGCGATGCCGAGGTACGTCCCGCCGGTCGTCAGCGCGTTGATCGGGCCGCTGTACTCCGGCTCGGCGTCGACGCCGTAGGACAGGACGGTCGGAAAGAGTCCCGAGAGAAAGAGGCCGGCGACGAACACCACCGCGAACAGCCCGACGCCGGAGACGCCGCCGAACGCGACGACGAGCGCGGGGATCGACAGCCCGGCGAGCACGAGCGCCAGCGGGAGATACCGCACCCGATCGATGAGCCACGTGTTCAGCGCGCGCCCGGGGATGTACGCCAGCAGGTACACCGACAGCAGGGCGCTCGCGAGATCCCGCGCGAGCAGCGTCGAGGCGTAGTACGGCAGCCAGGTGAACACGATCCCCTCGATCCCGCCGATCAGCGTCATCGCGGTCGTCGACCCCAGGACCGCCGGGCGACCGAGCAGGCGCCGGAGTTCGGCGAGCGAGAGCGTCCGCTCGTTGCTCGAACTCGTCGGGAGGTCGAGCCGCCACAGAGCGACCGCCAGCGGGAGGAACCACAGCCCCAGCAGGGCGTAGGTCAGGCGCCAGTCCGCGACCGCGAGAACGCCCGTGACCACCAGCGGGCCGGCGACGGCGCCGACGGCCCACGCCAGCGCGTAGAGGCTAAAGATCCGGCCGCGCCGGGCGGGATACAGGTGACTGAGGATCGGCCGATCGCCGCCGCGGAACGCCCCCGCCGCGGCGCCCTGGCCGACGAGCGCCACCAGAAACAGCGCGTAGATCGGCGCGACGCTCATCGCCAGCAGCGCCACGGTCGTCGCGGCGACGGCGACCACCAGCGTCCGCCGGAGATCGATCCGGCCGGTGACGAAGCCGACGCCGAGGATCGCGATCACGAATCCGAGCGTCCCAGCCGGCGCGACGAGGCCGAGCAGCGCCTCGGAGACGCCGAACGTGGACTGGAAGCTCCGGAGCAACGGCCCCCGCGTCTGCGTGGCGACGGCGTCGCCGACGACGAACAGGAAGATCGTGACCGTCCAGGCCCGGCGCGATTCCATCCGCTACTGGGGTCCGCGCTCGCGCAGTAAAGATGATTGGATGCCGGAAGGTCGTCAGACCCGACGGGTCAGCGCGTCCGCGACGCGGCGTCTGGTCGTCCGGATGCGGTCCAGCAGGAGCGCGCCGTCCGCGAGCGCCGGGTACTCGACCGGCAGCGGCTCGTAGAGGTACGCACAGAGGCTGTGGCCGTCGTCGCGCCAGTTCGCGCCGCTGCCCCCGCGCTGGATCTGCTCCTGTCGTCGTTCGAGGATCGACTGGCACTCGCCCTCGAGCTCGCCGAGCTCCTCCCAGGTCTCGGTCAGCTCGGGGAACGACTGCTGGAGGCGGCGCTGGCTCTCGAACCGACCGATGCGGCGTTCGATCGCCGCGAGATCGTCGGCCGCCGCCGCCAGCGAGTCGTCCTCGGTCGACAGCGTCCGCAGGAACGCCGTTCGCTCCTCCCGCGACGCCGCGGCGCTCTGGAGTAACGCCTGCTTGATCGGCGGCGTCAGCCCCGATCCGCCGTCGATCGCCGCGGCGACGTCGTCGCCGAACTCCGCGCGCACGTGCTTCTCGAACGGTTCGCCGTAGTCGTCGTCGTAGTGGGGAACGGCCATCACGGTTTCCTCGTAGGCGCGTCTGACCGCCCGGAGTTGCGGCTGCGCGTCGGCGGCGTCGGCGTGAGCCAACGTCGTCCCGCCGGTGCGCGCCGCGCCCGTCGTGCCCGCCGCGCCCGTCTGTCCGGTCCCCGCGGACAGTCCGCGGATCCGCCGCTCGAAGCGCTCGAACGCCGACAGTTCGGCCGCGACGCGCGACTGCTCCTCGTCGCACTCCTCGTGCGCCGAGTGCAGGAACGTAAGCGCCAGTACGGCGAGAAACGTCACCGACACGGCCGCTACGAGTACCGCCTGCGATGAGAGTAGATCGGCGGCCGCACAGCCGGCTGACGAACACCCCTGTTGAAACTCCGGCTCCCCAAGCCGGTACACGCCGCCGCTCGTCGCCAGTGCAGAGCCCATGCCAAATTATAGCACGATGCCGCCGTTCATAATCGTTGCGCCGATCGCGGCGTCTGCGTATCCGGTCGGGCAGCTGCCGGCCGCGCAGTGCCGACTCGTCGGGACTACGCCCCCTCTTCGCAGTCGACCAGTTCCAGCCGACCGTCGCCGTGGATCGTCGCCAGAAAGCCGTGATACTCGACGGTCATCGTCACGTCCCGCTCGCCGACCAGCGCGTCCATCGCGTCGGCGTCGACCGCGTCGTACAGCGGCGGCAGGTCGGTCGGTTCGACGTCGCGAGCGTCCGCGATCGCCCGTACCAACGCTGCCGACGGCGGCGTCTCGTCGTCCCACTCTCGTTCGATCGTTCGCTGTGCGTCCCGTCCGTTGTGTGTCTTCCCCGTCATACTAGAAATCGCGGCGTGTGCCGCATTCGTTCACGGTGCCGGCGCCAGTGCCCCCGAACGGCCGGCTACTACACTCTACACTCGGGTTACGGATTAGTCGGTATAGTAGTAGTCAAACTCTGCTCGGGTTGTTACGAAGTGATATCTCCGAGTGTTGCGACGACTGCACTGATCCAGAAGCGGCCGAATGCTGATTTCGGGATTTTCAGTCGTTCTCGAAGCGGAACGGATCGTGCGGCTCGTTCACACTATAATGGTTGTTAACACAACTCTACTGCTGTGCCTCGCCGTCTGTCGAACGGGTCGGTGGGGACCGCCGTTTAACATTCGATCCGTCGAGTAGGACGCATGAACGTCAGTCGCGGGTTCCTGCTCGCGCTCATCGCCGTCGTCGGCGTCGTCTCGCTGCTGATCGTGCTGCCGTACCTCCAGTACGTGTTGCTGGCGCTGTTGCTCGCGTACGTGCTCTACCCGCTCCACAGCCGCCTCGCGGACCGCGTCGGCGGCACGGCGTCGGCGGCGTCGCTGCTCGCGCTCGTGACGCTGGCGGCGCTGCTGCCCTTCGTCGTGGTCCTCCGCGTGATCGCGGCGGACGCCGTCGCGTACGCCGAGGCGCTCCAGACCGGCGGGATCGAGTTCGCGACGATCGAGGCGGCGATCGCGGAGTGGACCGGCGTGCGGGTCGACCTGGCGTCGAGCCTGGGCGGTTCGGGCGAGCAGATCGGCGGCGCGCTCGTCGACGCCGCGGGTAACGTGTTCGGGCTACTGGCCCACGTCCTCGTCGGGCTCGGGCTGACGGTGTTCCTCCTGTACTACCTGCTCAAGGACGGCGACAGGCTGGTCGTCTGGCTACGGGACATCACGCCGCTGCCCCAGCGCGTTCAGGACGACCTGTACGCCGAGGTCGGCGCCGTTACGTGGGCGGTGCTGGCCGGACACGTGTTCATCGCGATCGTCCAGGGCGTCGTCGCAGGGATCGGGCTGTTCGTCGCCGGCGTCCCCAGCGCCGCCTTCTGGACGGCCGTGATGGTCGTGCTCGCGCTGTTGCCCGTCATCGGCGCGTTCATGGTCTGGGGGCCCGCGGCGCTGTGGCTCGCGGCGACCGGCGACGTCGTCGCCGCCGTCGCGCTGGCGATCTTCGGCACGATCGTCGTCGGCGTCACCGACGACTTCCTCCGGCCGATCGTGGTCAACCGCCGGGCCGACGTCAGCCCCGCCGTGATCATCCTCGGCGTCATCGGCGGGCTGTCGGTGTTCGGCTTCATCGGGCTGTTCGTCGGGCCGATCGTGCTGGGGATCCTGAAGGCGGTCCTGGTCGTGTTCGACGACTACTACGATCGGATGAACGAGGGCGTCCCGCCCTGAGCGGCGATCCCGATGGACGCGAGCGGTCCGGCGTCGGCAGCGGGCCTCGCGGCCGGCTACTCTCCGGCGAGCTCGTCCAGCACTTCGTCGGTGTCGCGCTCCTCTGTCTCCTCGAACGCCGACTTCACGAGCAGCCGCCCGCCGATGCTGGCGGGACTGATCACGTCGTCGGCGCCCGCTCGTCGGAGCTTCCGGATGTTCTCGCGATCGGTCGCCGCGGCGACGATCCGCACGTCGGGGCGAAGCTCGCGCGCCGTCAGGATCGTCAGGGCGTCCTCGGCGTCGTTCTCGGTCGCGACGAGCACCGCGCGGGCGTCCTCGATCCGGACGCGGTGCATCGGCTCCTCGTCGCTGGGATCGCCCGTGAACACGTTGTAGCCGCGATCCGAAAGCTCGGCGGCGTGGGTCTGATCGTCCGTGACGACCACGAAGTCGCGGCCGGCGTCGTGCAGTTCCGTGAGGATCGGTTCGGTCAGTTCGCCGTACCCCAGTACGAGGACGTGGTCCTCCAGGAGTTCGAGCTGTGAGTCTGTCATCTTTCCGAGTGCGTGGCTGAGGCGCGCCTCGATCGCCGGCCCGAGCAGGGAACCGAGCGCGACCGCGAAACTGGCCGCGCCGAACACGACGACGCTCATCCCGAACAGCCGCGCCTCCTGGGTGGTCGGGGCGACGTCGCCGTAGCCCACCGTGGTCGCCGTGACGATCGTGAAGTAGAACGCGTCGAGCATCGTGTTGACGCCGTTGAACTCCTCGCGCAGGATGTACGCGCCGACGGTGCCGTACGCCTGGACGCCCGTCAGCGCGATCGCAGCGGCCATCTGGGTCGTCGTCAGCCCGATCGGGCTCGAAAAGCGCCCGCGGTTGAGCGCGACCACGGGGATCGAGAGCAGCGACAGCACGATCAGCGGGAACGACACCTGGCTGGCCTGCAGGACGCCCTGGGCAGCCGTGATGGGAAGCAACACCAGCACCACGTACCACGCCGCCCGGAGTCCCCGGCGGAGTCCCGACACCGCCGCCAGCATCAGAAAGCCCGTCAGCGTCCCCGTGAACCCGGCGAGTCGCTGGGCGTACTCCGGGACGTAGGGGTCGAGCGGCCCGACCGTCGTGACGCCGATGTTCGCGATGCCGGTGAGCACCGACAGCACGGCCACCAGCGTCGTCAGCGTCACCGCGGCGTGGACCCCGACCAGTCGTCGTCCGCGCACCATATCAGCCTCTGTGGATACCCGAATATAAACGGCCGTCGGTCGTAGGCGTCCGCTGAGCGAGGGTGCCAGTGTCGACCCCGCCCCGCGCTCCGGTACTGCTTTCCGTCAGCGCTCCCACTCGCTCCCCAATGGCATCGCTTCCGGTCGAACTGCTGTTCGGGCTGTACGTCGGCCTGCTGACGGGGATCGTCCCGGCGCTGATCTCGGGGTCGCTGGGCTTTCTGTTTCGCTACGTCACCGGCGTCTCGGTCCCCGCGCTTGCTGTGGTCGTGCTCGCGGTGGCGGTCGCGGGGATCAACGGCGGCCTGCTCGGGCTGGTCGACCCCGCGATCTCGCAGTCGCCGCGGCTGCTGGTCGCCGCGCTGGTCGTGATGATGCTGTCGCTGTACGCCCACAGCCAGGGCGACAAGCTGGGCGCGTCGTTCCCGCGGCGGTTCTCGATCGCCAAACTCCGGAAGCAGACGCTCTCGGCGGACGTCGTCGACTTCGTCGGCGGCATCGGCCAGGTGACCGTCCGGCCGACCGGCGAGATCGGCGACGTCGACGGCTACCCGCCGCTGCCGGGCGACCTGCGCGAGGAGCTGCTGGAGGGGAGCTGGCGGTTCCCCGCCGACCTGCCGCTGGCCGAACTGGAGTCCCGCCTCGCTCGCCGCCTGCGCACCGAGTACGATCTGGCGGCGGTCGACGTCGGCATCGACGCTCACGGTCGAGCGACGATCGACGCCGCGCCGCCCTCAGGCGGCCTCTCGCGGCGCGTCCCGCCCGGCAAACGGGCCGTCTCGGTCGCCGCGCTCGTGCCGACGGGCGTCACCCGCGGCGAGCGCGTGGTCGTGGACGCCGGTGCGGACGAGGATCCCGTCGAGGGGACCGTCCTCAGCGCCCGCTCGACGCCAGACGAGTCGGCCGCCGTCGCGCCCGAGAACGAGCCCGTCGCCGACGGCGGGGAGGAACCCGCGGCGGTCCGGCCGGCGGCGCCGACGACGACCGGCGGCGAGGGACGACTCACCGTCGCGGTCCCCGCGGGCGACGCCGAGCGGCTCCTGCGGGTCGACCGGAGCCGCGTGGTGGTGCGACCGCACGACGCGCCCGCTGAGTTCGAGTTGCTCTCGGTGCTGCGGCGCACCGGCAAGTTCGTCGAGTCGATCGGCGTCCGCGCCGACGGGCCGCTCGCGGACGGCCCCCTCGATCCGCGGGCGATCCGGGAGAACCACGGCGTCACCGTGCTGGGCGTCCGCCGGTCGTCGATCGAGGAGGGCGGCGACCGCTGGACGTTCTCGCTCGACGCGGACGCCGCGCTCGACGCGGAAGACGAGCTGTTCGTCGCCGGCCCGCCCGAGGCCGTCGCGCGGTTCCGGGAGGTGATGGCGTGAGCGAGCGCCCCGTCGTCGGCGCCGCCCGCCGTCGTCCGGACGCGCCTGCGCGACCGGGGGTGACGGCGCGATGGTAGCGCCCGTCGTCGAGGCCGGGTTCGTCGCCGCGACGCGGATCGCCGGGCTGGCGACGCTGTCCGGCGGCGTCGCCTTCTCGGCCGCGGTGGCGTACCGCTGGTACGGCCGGACACCGATCCCCGAGGGCCCGGCGGTGCTTCTGGGGCTGAGCAGCGTCGCGCTGTGGCTCAACACGACGGCGACGCTGATCGGCGCCATCGGCGGCAGCGACGCGCTGGTCGAGCCGACGACCGCGCTGTACACCGTCGGCGCGTTCGTCGTCGGCGGGATCGCGGCCGACCTGGGGCGGCGCGCGGGCGACCGGGTCGCGACCGAGTCGGCGACGCTCTCGGCGGGCGTCTCGGGCTCGCTCGACGGCGACGTCTCCCGGCTCGTGCGCAGCCGCGGTCGGGCGATCCGAGTGACGCTGCCCGAGGAGATCGACGACGTCGAGGGGTACGACCCGGTCGACGACGATCGCAAGGCCGACATCGCCGGCACGACGCTGCTGTTCCCCCAGGGGTTGACCGTCGCCGAACTCCGCGAGCGCATCGTCGTCCGTCTCGAAGACGACTACGGCGTCGGCTACATCGACGTCGACGTCTCCGCGGACGGCGCGGTCGACCACCTCGCGCTCGGGCGCCGCCAGGCCGGCCTCGGGCGGACGCTCCCGCCGGGGACGGTCGGCGTCGCCGTTCGGGCCGACCCGGCATTCAGCGCCAGCCCGGGCGACGCCGTCGAGGTCTGGACTTCGGGGGGCGACGCCGAGCGCGTCGCCGCCGCCGAACTGCGCGCGGCGGTCGGCGACGTCGTCACGCTGGTCGTCGACGAGCGCGACGCCGACGCGCTGGCCGAGGACCGACGCTACCGGCTCGTGACGCTCCCGCGAGAACCGCAGGCCGACCGGGAGCTGCTGGCCGGCATCCGCGAGGCCGACGAGGTCGCCGGCGTCGTCACGGTGTCGGAGGGCGGCGACCTCGACGGGACGCTGGTCGGCGACGTGCCCGCGACGGTCGTCGCGGTCGACGGCCCGGACGGGCTCGAAGGGACGCCCCGCCCCGGCCGAGCGCTCCGGGCCGGCGATCGGGTCTACGCGCTCGGTCGGCCCGAACAGCTCCGCCGGATCGGCGCTCGTGCGCCCGACGACGATGCCCGAGCGGCCGACGACGGCGCCGTCGATCGCGCCGACTGAGCGGTCGATCCCTCTATCGGACGACCGTCACCGGCACCGGCGCCGCGCGGGTCACCCGCTCCGCGACGTTCCCCATCAACAGCCGCGACCGGAGGTCGCCCCCGTGACTGCCGAGGACCACGGCGTCGAAATTCTCCGCCCGCTCGATGATCGACTTCGCGGGACTGCCGACGTCGACGTCGGTGTCGAGGTCGACGCCGCGCTCGGCGGCGAGCTCGCCGGCCGACTCGAAGATCGACTCGGCTTCCTCGCGGGCCACCGCCTCGATGTCGTCTTCGAGCGCCATCTCCAGCGCCCGACCCATCATCGGCGACGGTTCGCCGGCGACGTACAGCACGGTGATCTCGGCGTCGGGATGGACCTCGAGCGCGTACTCCAGGGCGCGCTCGGCCATCTCGGAGTCGTCCATCGCGACCAGAACCTGCTCGATCATGCTAGGAGATAGCTCACGGACGAGGATAAACGTGCGCTCGGGTCGGCACGCGCCCGCTCGCGGCCGTCAGAGCCCGAAGAGCGGCACGAACCGGAACGTGAGGTACGCTCCAGTCGTCGCGATCGCGGGGACGACGTTCTGCATCATGACGACGCGCGCCGTCGTCGCCGGGTCGAACAGATCCGAGGCGCTGGGGATGTCCTCGGGGTCCTCCTCGCCGATCGACGGCGGCGTCTCGCCTTCATCGTCGACGGTCAGCGCGCCGACCGACACCCGGGGCGACTCCTCGCCCGTGACCGCTTCCGAGACCGTAAGCGGGCGGGTCGCCCGGCCCCAGCCCAGGCCGATGATCGACATCGTCGCGATCACGACGAAGCTCGCCGGGATGCCGATCGCCGACAGGAAGATCACCAGCGACGCGCTGACGACCGCGACGACGATCGCCGCGGTCAGCGGGAGTTCGGTCAGGTCGTTGCCCATCGTCTCTAAGGTCCGCCGCGCGATGGTGAACGTCCCGACGCCGACGGCCAGGCAGCCGCCGACGATGGCCGGGTTCATCTCGACGGCGTCGCTCCCGACCAGCGGCGCGATCGCGTTCGCGATGTTCGAGGTTCCCGAGCTGAAGGCCATCAGGCAGCCGATCACGATGACGGTGATCACGCCCCACAGCTCGCGCCTGCTCGTCGTCTCGCTGACGACCGGGCGCGGGATCGCGCCGGACCGATCGAGCCGAACGAGCGGTCCTTCGCTGCGCTCCATCCTGACCATCCGGTTGAGCCGCGCGTAGAAGTAGCGGCCGATCACCAGCGACACCCAGAACCCGATGAAGGGGGCGATGATCCACCAGATGGCGATCTCGCCCATCACCGTCCAGTCGAGTTCGCCCGCGGCGAGCCCGAGTCCGGCGATCGATCCGACGGCGGTCATCGACGTCGAGGCGGGCACGCCGAACAGGTTGCCGACGAACAGCGCGAGCCCGATGAAAAACAGCACCCCGATGCTGGTCGACAGCGTGAACACCGACGCCGCGACGAGGTCTCCGCCGAGCGTCTCGACGACCCGGCGGCCGATCGTCCACGCGCCGACGAAGAAAAACACCGTCATCAGTCCGGCCGCGGTCGTCTTCGAGATCGCGTCGGCGCCGACGGCTGGCCCGAACGCCGGGCCGGTCGTCGCGCCGCCGATGTTGTACCCGACGAACAGCGACACGACGACCCCGACGAGCAGCAGTACCGACACCATGTTATCGCTCGTCGTCCCCCGATTCGCCGTCGGTCTCGTCGAGGAGGTCCGCGATCTCGTCCTCGCGGGGGCGCCGATCGACCCGCTCCTCGACGGATTCGACCTGCTCCTGGACGCCTTCGAGCTCCTGCTCGACGGTCTGCTCGACGCTGCCGATCTCCTCCTCGACCGTCTGCTCGACGGTCTCTTCGACGGTTTTCTCGACCGTCTGCTCGACCTCCTGGGTCATCCACTCGGGGTCGAACCGCGACATCTTCCAGACGACGTGGATCGCGTACGACACCAGCACGCCGAACCCGAACGCCACGCCGACCCTCGCGCCTTCGACGGCGATCAGCACGACCGCGACGAAGATCAACGCGCCGTACGCGAGATCCACCGCGGCGTCGACCCGGCGCGGATTCATCGACCGACGCCCGTCTCGGCGTCCATCGTGGGTGCGGTGCGTCGGTGCCTCGGGATCCCGGATTCGAATCCGTCAGACCTCCGATAATGAGCGGCTGCGATCATGTCACCTAATTCGGCGCGTACCGGGAAGTTCTTTGGGAAGACGGGATCGGCGAGCGGCCGCTCTCACCGCCCCGCCAGGTCCGCCGAGAGCACGAAGTCGGGATGGTCCGAGATGCCCGCCCGGCGGTAGGCGCCGTCGCTGACGTGCCGGGCCGTCTCGGGGATCAACACTCTGGTTCTGTCGGCCCCGATCCCGGCGGCGTCGCGGCGGATCGCCGCGACCAGCGTCTCCAGCGCCTCGGCGTCCGCCCACGCGCCGACGCCGTACTCGGCGACGCGTTCGGTCGCCGCGGCGCCCTCGGCTTCGGCGCCCGCGTTATCGTCGCTCTCGCCGACATCGCCCCCGCCCTCGACCTCGCGCTCGTAGTCCCGGACCCTGAACGTCATCCCGCGGGCGCCCTCGTCGGACGTCACCGCGAACACGGCCGTCTCGTCGTCGGCCTCGCGGAGGTCCTCGCGCGTCAGCTCGCGGACGGCCCAGCTCTCCTCGGGCGAAAGCGCCAGTCCGCGGAGGTGGTCGCGAGCGGCGCTTTCCTGCCAGTACCGCCACGCGACGTCCGGGTCGGTCGTCACGCCGAGCCGGTCGTGGGCGTCGTGATCGGCGTCCGCGGTCGGGTCGGGCTGGAGCCAGCGGAACTCGGTCGTCGGCTCGAACCCGGTCGCACGCGACTGTCCGAGCCCCGCCTGGTTCCAGGAAAACACCATGTTGCGGGCGACCGTCGCGCCCTCGGAGCGGGCCCAGTCGAACAGATGCTCGACGAGCAGGCCGCCGACGCCGCGGCCGCGGTACTCGGGGTCGACGCGCATTCCCTGGAGCCACGCCTCGCGGTCGGACAGCAGCGCGCACTGCAGGATTCCCACGGCCGTGTCGCCGTCGACCGCGATCGCCGTTCTGGCGTCTTCTTTGGCGAGCCAGTCGTGGAACACGTCCGGGAGGTAATCGCCGGTCTTGCGGTCGGCCCAGGTGTCGCTGGTGAACGCGACGACGTCGTCGTAGTCGTCGGCCCGCGCTTCGCGAACCGTCAGGTCGGTGCCGGCGTGCGATCGGTCGCCGCCGGAGTTCGAATCCCCCACCGTCCTAACCTCACTTCCAGGGAACCGATCGGTCGGTGATCTCGCCGGCGATCGGCGTCCGCATCGTCTCCGCGATATTCTGGCTGTTGGCGAGCGCCCACATCAGCTTCACCTTCGCGGTGCCGGGCAGCACGTCCTCGCCCTCGATGACGCCGGCGTCGAGCAGGTCGCGGCCGGTGTCGTACACCCGGTCGCAGACCCGCCCGTCGAGACACTGGCTGGTCATCACGACCGGCGTCCCCGCGTCGGTGATCTCGTCGATCCGGTCGATCCAGTCGGAGTGGACGTGGCCAAGCCCCGTCCCTTCGATCACGATGCCGTCCTTCTCTGCGGCGAGGTCGAGCACCGCCTCGTCGGTGCCGGGCGTGAACTTCACCAGCGCGACGTCGGGGTTCAGATCGTCGCTGACCGCGAGTTCGGCGTCTCCCGGCTGCTCGCCGCTCGACGTTTCCGAGGCGCGTCGCGCCTCGCTTTCGCCGCGCTCCGCGTGCTCGCGCCGGAACGTGACCGCGCGCTCGTCGTAGTCGACGCGGCCGAGCGGCTTCCGGCCGACCGTCTCGAAGGCGTCCCGGCGCGAGGTGTGGTTCTTCCGGACGCGCGTCCCGCGGTGGAGCGCGCAGTCCTCGTCGGACTCGTCTTCGTGCATGCAGACCAGCACCTCCGCGCAGTCGCTCTTGGCGGCCTCGACGGCGCAGACCGCGTTCATCACGTTGTCGCTGGACGGCCGGTCCGCCGAGCGCTGGCTGCCCGTGAACACGATCGGCACCGGAGTATCGAGCATGAACGCCAGCGCGCTCGCGGTGAACTGCATCGTGTCGGTGCCGTGCATCACGACGACGCCGTCGGCCCCCTGCTCGATCTCCTCGGCGACGACGCCCGCCAGCTCCTGCCAGACGTCGGGCGTCATGTTCTCCGAGAGGATGTTGGCGACGACCCGCCCGCGGTAGTTGGCGAGGCCGGCGAGGTCGGGCACCGCGCGCAGCACGTCCTCGGCGTCGAACTGCGCGGTGACGGCGCCGGTGCGGTAGTCGACCGTCGAGGCGATGGTTCCACCGGTCGAGATCAGCGAGATCGTGGGGAGATCCTCGTCGAACTCGACTTCGGATTCGGCCTCGGCGTCGCCGTCCTCGACGTCGTAGACGTCCGACTCCAGGACGTCGACGTCGGCGTCCGAACGGTCGATGCCGACGTTGTACCCGCCCTCGAGCTTGACGACGAGGTGCTCCGGCGTCGTCGAGGGGAGCAACACGCCCTCGTAGGTCTGTCCCGCGCGCTCGACCCGCACGCGATCGCCTGCGTTCATGATCTCCCGTTCTGTCCGGCGGGACTTGAACGCACTCCTTCGTCGGTTCGGTCGCGCGGCGAACGAGCGCTCCGGCGGCGCCGACCTGTTGGCGCAGCGAAACACCCATGGGACCGGCCGCCGAACCACCGCGTATGAGCGAGCGCACGGACCAGCTCACGTCGGAGGCGTCGTCGGACGACGATGACGTGCGCCGGGACGGGGGGTTCGATGGCGGCGGCTTCGACGACGACAGCCTCGACGACGACCTGCTCGGCGGTTCGGACGCCGAGAGCGGGTCGGCGACGGACGCCGACGACGGGTCGCGACTCTCGGGGTACTTCTCGCCGAAGGCGTTCCTCGGCGCGCTGGTCGGGTTGGCGATCCTGGCCGGCGTCGGGCGGTCGGTGGTCCCGATCGTCTCGGGGATCGGCGGCCTGCTGGGCGCGTTCGCGGGCGCCTTCGTCGTCGGGCTGGTTAGCCCCAAGCGCCGGTACGCCGAGACGGGTGCTGCGGGCGCGCTGCTCGGTGCGATCAGCGCGATCCCCGGGTTCATCGCGTTCGGTCTGGGTCTCCAGTCGGTCGCGACGATCGCCGCGATCGGCGGCGCGGTGGGGCTGGTCGTCACGCTGCTGGGCGTCTACTTCGGGCGCGATCTGCGCGACGGGCTGTCGAAGGATATCTGAGGACGCCCGGGGATCGGTGGCCGATCCGACGATTCTAAATTTCGACGACTACTACGCGGACGTAATGTGGCCGTTCATTCCTCTGGACGCTCTCGCCGGCCCAGTGTTCACTGGCGGTCTTCACCTGTCAGTTCCGGTGGGGATGTCGCTGATCGTGTTCTACAACCTCACGAAGTACGAGGACGACCACCGGCTGGCGTGGACGCTCGCGACGTTTTTCGCCGGGATCGGCGGGATGGGAATCGGCAGTATCGTCGTCGCGGTGCTGTATCACACCGTCGAGTAGGTGCTATCTTTCCCGCTCCCGTTCGAGGATGCGCTCGACGAACGCCGATTTTCGCTCCGTGTAGGACGCCCGGTCGTCGGGGTGGGCCTTCGCTAACTTCCGTTTGAGCCGCGCGTACTCCGCGGCGGCGTCCGGATTCGCTCGCAGGTGGTCTCTGAACGCGATCTGCTCGCGGTGGCACTCGCTGCCTCGCTCGGCGATCGAGAGGTAGTGCGTCCGCTCCTCGGCCGGCCCCCTGGCGAAAAACAGCCGGTCCGGGACGGGATCGTTCTCCCGGAGTTCGTATCCCTCCGGTTCCAGTTTTGTTGCGCACTCGGATTTTGGGGCGAGTTCGTCGGTGATCGCCAGCAGGTCGAGCACGGGTTTCGCCGGCAGTCCCTCGATCGCCGTGCTCCCGACGTGCTCGATCTCGTCGACGCTGTCGCTCAGGGCATCGTTCAGGTGCGATCGCTCCTCGTCGGCCAGGCGATGCCACCCCTTGCGATGTTCGACGAGTTCGACCGTGCCGCGTTCAAGTCCGAGCATCGGGTTAGTCGACCAGCGACCAGCCGTCGTCGGCTCGCTCGACGAGGCCGTTCTCCGAGAGGTCCGCGAGCACCTGTTCGACCATTCCCGGGGGCGCCTCGACGTCCTCGGCGATGGCGTCGGTGATCTTCGGATCGTCGGACAGTGCCAGGAGCACGTCGGCGTACAGCCGGCTGTCGGCGTCGGCGTCCGCCTCGTCGGTCAGCTCGTCGAGCACCTCGGTGATCCGACCCTGGACCCACCGCTGGGCCATCGAGAGCTCGTTTTCGAGCTGTTCGAGCTCCTTGAGCTCCGAGGCTAACTCGCGCGTGCTCTCCTCCTCGTCGTCGTCGAGCTGGACGTCGATCGAGAGGTAGCGCCACGTCGTGATGTCGAACCCGCGGCTCGCGGGGTAGGCGCTCTTGGTGCCGAACTCGTAGGGCGAGACGTTCACTTCGAGCCGGAGATTCCGGGAGATGTGGAAGTACTTCCGACGCTGGTCGTCGGTGTGGCTCTCGACGATGCCGGCTTCCTCCAGTTTACGGAGGTGGTCGATCACCGCTTTGGGGCTGACTCCGAGGTACTCGCTGATCTCCGTGACGTAGCAGGGCTTGCGCGCCAGCAGGCGGAGGATGCGCCGGCGGTTTTCGTTGCCCAGAAGATCCAGCAAGGCTGCGGAGTCCATCTGACCGTTCGTAGGGTCGCCGCGCTGAAAAGGGTATCTGCTCGCGGCCCGCGTCCGCAGGAGGGCAGCGGGGCCGCGTACTACCGGACGAGTGTCACGTCGGGGCGGCTTTCACCGGGACCTCCGGCGTTGTTCGGGCCGCCGCCGTTACTCGGGCCGGCGGCGTTGTTCTCCGCGGCCTCCCCGCTGTTGTCGGTGGCGTCGGTACCGGACTTTCCGGGCGCGTCGCCGCTATTGCCGGGAGCACCATCACCGGGCCCGCCGTCGTCCGACGGGCCGCGATCATTTCCCGGCAGTCCACCACCGTCGCTGCCGGCGTTGGATTCGCTGCCGGCCGTAGCACCGTTGCCGGCGCTCGCATTGTCCGATGCTCCCGCGTCCGGCGGACCGTTCCCGCGGTCGTCGCTATTCGCCCCGGCGTCCGCGGGCGGGCCGCCGCGGTCATCGGGCGGTCCGCGCTCGCCCGGGCCGCGATCGGCGGGCGGCCCCCGGCCGGGGATCGCGTCGGCGGCCGCCTGTACTTTCGGCCCGCGGAGCTCGGAGACGTTCGCCCGCATGCGGTCGAACTGATTCGTGTCGACGCCGGTTCGTTCGGCTTTTGCGGCCGTCCCGTTGATCTGGCGCTCGAGCGACTCGATCTCGCCGACGATCCGGCTCATCCGGGCGGTGTAAGCCACGTCGTTTAGCTTCCCTTCCCGTTCGGCGAGGTCCTGCTTTCGCTCGCGCAACCGCTCGATCTGGCGCTCGATCCGGACCGTTCGCTTTTCGACTACGGCCGACTTGTTGTCGGCCCGTTCGTACTCGGCCTCGAACATTCCGCTCTCGACCTCGCTCGTCGCGTTCGTGGCGCTGGTCTGCATGAACGACGACACCTGCGCGCCGACAGACGGTGTGTCGGTACCGTTACCGTCGGTGGCGTTCCCCTCCGTGACGTTTCCGTCGGTGCCGTTCGTTCCGCCGTCCTGCGCGTCGAGCGTTGTGGCGTCGGTCAGTGCGAACGCTCCCGCGAACGGGACGGCCAGCACCGTCCCGAGGACGACCATCGCGGCGAAGACCACGGCGCGGAAACTGCTCATTGACAGAACCTAACTACCGCACTAAGTAAAAAAGCGGACTTTCGTTCGCACCGTTCACCTGGCACGATAACGGACGCAAATCCGTTTTTAGCGTTTAAAACGGCATTTGGGCCCTCGAACGAGGATCTCACCTGGCGGCGCCCGGTTCGGTCCGGAAAACTGCCTGAATGCGCTCCTACAAAAGCGCTCGCCGGAAGGCTTATCTTCGATCGTAACACGTGTTATCATGTATCATGTTCGAGGAGTTCTCCAGCGGCTACTACTTCGGCCGGCTGTACGTCGAGCCGTTCGACGGCGATCGCGCGGTGATGCAGCGCGATCAGCACGAACGGGTCAACGAGCAGCTGTACGCGTCCGGAGAGGGCGTCGAGCGCCTCGACGCGCCGCTGGTGATGAAACTGGACGAGCGTCACATCCCGGTTCACGGCGAACCGGACGTCCCGCGCGACACGCTCGCAGTGCCCGCGACAGTGCTGGAGGACGTTCGGGTCCGCAACCCGCCGGCGCTCAAAGAGGTGCTGCTCGCCAAGGCCGATCGCGCGCGGCAGCTCTTGCGACTCACTGGCGGGGAACCGACGCCGGACGACGGCGCGGACGGCGGACACGGGTGGGACCCCACGGCGGGCTACTGATCACGCCCGGGGCGTCCGAACGCTCGGCGCGGCTCCGTCCGCGCCCGATACGGTTTTGAGCCCCGGACTGCTACGGCCCGTATGCGCGAGGCAGAGGAGACGACCCGCCGGCGCATCGCCGATCACCTCCGCGAGGGCGTCGCGACGCCGAGCGCGCTCGCCGCGGAACTCGACGTCACCACGCACGCGGCGCTCGAACACGTCCAGCATCTCGCGATGTCGCTCGAACCGACCGACGAGCGGCTGCTGGTCGCGCCGCCGACCTGCCGCGAGTGCGGATTCGACGAGTACGACGAGCCGGCGAACCTCCCCTCGCGGTGTCCCGAGTGCAAGCACGAGGGGATCGACGAGCCGGAGTTCACCATCGAATAGAACACTTCTCGGCGGCGTCCGGGCGTCACGATCGGCGAGCGCGACCCGGCCTCAGATCTTGACGTTCGACGACGAGGAGAGATCCGCCGGGTCGTCCTCGACCGGCCCGACGCGGACGAACTCGTAGTCGTCGTCGGTCAGGTACGCCACGCCGTCGTCGACCGTCACGCCGACTTCCTCCAGGTAGGCGCCCTCGCAGGGGCCGAACGAACAGTAGCCCGTGTCGGCCTCGAAGTACGCGCCGTGATTCTCGCAGACGAGTTCACCGTTGCGCATCGCGGCGCCCGAGCCCTTGTCGATCTTGATGTGGGTCATGTGCTGGCAGGCGTTGAGCCAGCCCGCGATCTCGCCGTCCAGTTCGACGAGGATCGCCTCCGCTTCCTCGCCGTCGGCGTCCCGTACGGTGAAAATCAGCGTCGAGTCGTCGGGGATCTCGTCGGCGGCCGCGATCTCGGCTCCCGGTGGCATCGTCCCCTCGTTTGCGGGAGGGTTCATATAGTTGGCTCGAAAATCATCCTGCTATGAACGCGAGACGCCGCCTCGCGGCGACGGTCGCGCTGGTCGGCGCCGCTGCGCTGGCCAGCGCCGCAGTCTACGGCGACCTGCCCGCGGAGATGGCGATCCACTGGGGACCGGCGGGCGACGCCGACGGCTGGGCGTCGCGACCGGTCGGCGCGTTCGGCCTCCCCGCGCTGATGGCCGCGCTGGCCGCGCTGCTGTGGTCGGTGCCGCGGTTCGATCCGCTCGGGGAAAACTACGAGTCGTTCCGGCCGACCTACGACTGGTTCGTCGTCGCCGCGCTGGCGTTTCTGGCCTACGTCCACGGGATCGTTCTGGCGACGAACCTCGGCGTCGACGTCTCGATGACGCGCGCGCTCGTCCCGGCGACGGCGGCGCTGTACTACGGTGCCGGCGTCCTGCTGGAGCGGGCGGAACCCAACTGGTTCGTCGGCATCCGCAATCCCTGGACGCTGTCGGACGAGCGGGTCTGGGACCGAACCCACGAGAAAGGCGCCGCGCTGTTCAAGGGCGCCGCGGTGCTCACGCTGGGCGGCGTCGTCGCCGGCGAGTACGCGTTCGCGTTTCTGGTCGGCCCGCTCCTGCTGGCCGCCGTCGCGACGACCGCGTACTCCTACTGGGCGTACAGTAAGCTCCCGAGCTGATTCCTTACTGCGACCGCGGGCCGGTCGTCTCGGCGGCCAGCACGTTCGCGTCGGTGACGACCTTGAACGCCGCCCCGACGAGCCCCGCGAACAGCAACAGCGCGCCGGCGACGGCGATCGCCAGCCCGACGATCTGCTGGATCAGCCCCGAGAGCAGCGGCGTGAACAGCGGCCGGCTGGCGAACGACCCCAGCCCGAGGGGTACCAGCAGCGACCCGACGGCGTAGATGATGAGCAGGCGGCGCATCTCCGGGTGCAACGCGTACGCGACGGCGGTCTCGAAGTCGACCGGCGAGTGGCGGAGGGTGTCTTCCGGGCTCGACATGATACTCCGTCGATACTAAACCGTCAAAACAGTTCCGGTGGTTCGACTCCGATCCGCCAGTCCTCGATCAACAGAGCGCCGCGGATGGTCGTTCGGTGACGCCGACGAAATGGGTCGACTACGGAACGGTGCCGACTACAGGACCTCGTCGAAGTCCTTGTGGCCCTGGATCTCGACGCCTTCGTCGGTGATCTCGGCGATGAAGACGCCGTTACCGCTGCCGGTGTCGCGCTCGACCGCGCTCTGGACCGCGCGAGCGGCGACCTTCTTGGCTTCCTCGTTCGAGAGGCCTTCCTCGTAGTACTGCTCTAAGGTACCGTAGGCGACCTGCATCCCGCTGCCGGTGACGGTGTAGTCGTCTCCGACCACGCCGCCGGCGGGATCGATGCTGTAGACGTGGCTGCCGTCCTCGTCGACGCCGCCCAGGATCGGGTGGATGGCGCGGAACGGACCGCCGCGACCGAAGTTCCCCGCGAGCGTGGCGAGCGCTTCGATGCTCATCGGCTCGCCGCGGCGGGTCTCGTAGAGGCTCGCTTCGGCGCGCAGCGTCTCGATAAAGGACTGGGCGCCGCCGACCGAGCCCACGAGCGTGAGCGCGGCCGTCGGGTGGATCTGCTCGACCTTCTGGACGTCCTTGTTCGAGACGAACCGCCCGCCGAGGCTGGCGCGCATGTCCGTCGCGATCACGACGCCGTCGGCCGTCGTCAGACCGACCGTCGTCGTCCCGGTCTTGGTCACTTCGCCCTCTTCGCCGCCCTGAACGTCCTGGAACGAGCCCACTTCGGGCTCGAAGGGGTTCTCCGCGCCGGCGGTCTCGAAGTTGTCGTTCATTCTTCGTCCTCCTCCTCGTCGACCGTCTCGACCTCGAGATCGTCGACGATCGTGCGCACTTCCTCGACGTCGTACGGTCGGTACTCGTCGGTCTCGGCCTCGATCGCCGCGACGTCGACGCTCGCGGGGTCGAGCGGCTCGTCGGAGGCCTCGGCCAGCGCTTCGAGCGCGAGGCCGACGCCCTCGTCGACGCCCAGCGCTTCAGTGTACTCGTCTTCGAGGTGGCCCTGGATCACGTCGCGGTCGCCGCCGACGGCGACGGCCTTCCACTCGGTCGCGACCCCGGACGGGTCGGCCTCGTAGAGGTGGGGCTCGCCGTCCTCGGTGCCGGCGATCAGCAGCGACACGCCGAAGGGGCGCGCGCCGCCGGTCTGGGTGTGTTCCTGAATGTTGTCGGTGATCGCCTTGGAGAGCGTCTCGACGCCGATCGACTGGCCGTACCGGAGCTGCTCGGTCTGTGCGCGCCGTCGCGCGAAGTCGACCAGCTTCCGAGCGTCGGCGACGTGGCCGGCGCTGGCGACGCCGACGTGGTCGTCGATCTCGTGGAGCTTCTCGACGCTCTCGGGCTCGATCAGTCGCGAGCGGACGCTCCGGTCGGCCACCAGCGCGACGCCGTCGGGCGTCCGGACGCCGATGGTCGCCGTCCCTCGCTTCACCGCTTCGCGCGCATACTCTACCTGGTAGAGCCGTCCGTCCGGGGAGAAGATGGTGATCCCCCGGTCGTAGGCCTGCTGATTGTGTTGTCCCTGCATCAGTCTTCACCACGGGTAAGGGTCTCACGTTTAAAGGCCTTCTGCGAAACCCCGCGACGGCGGCGGCAGGTTTGTCCCGTTCCGAAGGCCTCATACGTCAGTTTTCGCCGCGTCGCCGCTCTTTCGAAAGACGGTCAGTCGCCGTCGTAGTGACGCCGCTCGACGCGCTCGTCGAACAGCCGCGAGAGCAGGTTCGTCACCGGCCCGCCGCCGATCTCGATCCCGTCGACGGACTCGATCGGCCGGAGCTCCCAGGTCGTGTTCGTGAGAAACGCCTCCTCGGCGTTCCGGACGTCGTCGGGCGCGTAGCTGCCGGTGTACACCGGGATCTCCGCTTCGTCGGCCAGTTCGATCACGACCTCGCGGGTGATCCCCGGCAGCACCGGCCCGTCGAGGCTCGGCGTGTGGATGCCGTCCTCGCCGACGAGAAACAGGTTGCTCGCCGCGCCCTCGGCGACGTTACCCTCCGCGTCGCGCAGCAGCGCCTCGTCGGCCCCCTCGACGAGTTCGCGGCGCGCGAGAATCCCGTTGAGATAGTTGTGGGTCTTCGCCTCGGCCGGGAGCGCGTTGTCGGGGATGCGGCGAGTTTTCGTGGTCTGGACGGTCGCGGGCTCGTCCCAGACGTCGGCGCCCTCGACGCCGCCGCGCGGGAGCTCCTTGACGATCACGACGACCGTCGGGTCGGCGTCGGGCCGCGGCGTCAGCTTCCCCTCCTGGACGCCCCGCGAGATCGAGAGCTTCACGTAGGCGTCGGCGAGGTCGTTGGCGTCGAGGGTCTCCCGAATGCGCTTCCGCAGTTCGGCATCCGAGAGCCCGTGGTCGATCCCGAGCGTCTCGCAGGAGCCGGCGAGCCGCTCGGCGTGGGCCGACCACTCGAAGATCGACCCGCCGTAGGCGCGCATCGTCTCGAAGGCGGCGTCGCCGTACTGGAACCCGCGATCCTCGACGCTCACCGTCGCGTTCTCTGCCGGCACGAGTTCTCCGTCGACGTGGTATTTCATGAGTGAGTTCGGGCGTACTCGCAGAAGTTGGCTATCAGGCGCTTCCCCAGTTCGAGCGAGAGCTCGGCCCCCTCGGCGTCGCGGTCGACCGGCCCCGTCAGGATGCTCTCGGGGTGGAACTGGACGCCGACGTGGGGCCGATCGCGGTGCCGCACCGCCATCAGGATCGCCTGCTCGTCGTCGGTCCGGGCGGTCTCGACGAGCGGGTCGGGGAGGTCCTCGCGCTCGACCGCCAGCGAGTGGTACCGCCCCACCTCGAACGCGTCCGGTAACCCTTCGAAGATACCCTCGCCGTCGTGGCGCACCGTCGAGGGCTTCCCGTGGACGACCTCGGGCGCGCGGATCACGGGCGCGCCGTGGGCCGCACACAGAGCCTGGTGGCCGAGACAGACCCCCAGCGCGGGATACTCGGTCCGCTCGAAGATCGGGATCGAGACGCCGGCCTCGGCGGGCGTTCCGGGCCCCGGCGAGACGACGATCCCGTCGGGATCCAGCTCCCGGATTTCCGGGATGTCGATCGCGTCGTTCCGTCGGACCACCGGCTCGACGGGCTCGACGCCCCGGCGTTCGGCGGCCCGAATCTCGGCTTCCGCGACGAACTGGACGAGGTTGTACGCGAAGGAGTCGTAGTTGTCGATGACGAGGATCACCGCGGCTCACCCCCGCGGTCGTCGGGCGTCTCGTCGCCGGACGCCGGCGCGTCCGCGGCGTCCGACGCCGACACGGCGTCCTCCGCTCCGCTCTCCTCCTCCTCCACGCCTAGGCTCGTCCGGCCGTCGAGCGCCTCGTCGACCGCTCGGATCAGCGCGCGGGCCTTGTCCAGCGTCTCCTCGTACTCGCGTTCGGGAACCGAGTCGTGGACGATCCCGGCGCCGACGCGCAGGTGGTACTCCGCGCCGCGGCGGACGAGCGTCCGGATGACGATGTTCAGCGTCGCCCGCTCGTCGAAGCCGAATATCGCCATCGACCCGGTGTAGGGGCCCCTGCGGGTCGCTTCTACCTCGTCGATGATCTCCATCGTCCTGGGCTTCGGTGCGCCCGTGATCGTCCCGCCGGGGAACACCGCGGCGACGGCGTCCGCCAGTTCCGCGCCGGGCCGCAGTTCGCCGGTGACTCGCGAGACCAGATGCATCACCTCCGAGTAGCGGTCGATCCGGCGGTACTCGGGCACGTCGACGCTGCCGTACGCCGCGACCTTCCCGAGGTCGTTGCGCTCCAGATCGACCAGCATCGCGTGCTCGGCGCGCTCCTTCTCGTCGCCGAGGAGTTCCGATTCGAGGGCTACGTCCTCCTCGGGGGTGGCGCCCCGCGGGCGGGTGCCCGCGATCGGTTCCGTCTCGATCCGGTCGCCCGCTCGCTCCAGTAAGAGTTCGGGGCTCGCGCTCACCAGATCGACGCCGCGGAACTCCAGCAGCCCGGAGTACGGCGCGGGGTTGACCTCGCGCACGGCGTCGTACGCCGCGACCGGATGGACCGCCGCCGGCGCGGTCAGGCGCTGGGAGACGTTCGCCTGGAACGTGTCGCCGTCGCGAACGTACTCCTTGACGCGCCGGACGCGCTCGGCGAACGCCGCGCGCCCGCAGTCGCTCTCGAAGGTGGCGCTGTCCCGCTCGACCGGCGGGGCGTCGACCTCTCGGGCGCCTTCCTCGATCTTCCGCGCGAGGTCGAGCGCACGCTCGCGCCCCCGCTCGTAGGCGGCGTCGATCGCCGCGGCGTCGTCGTCCTCGATCCGCGGGCAGGCGGTGATCCGCAGCGTCGTCTCGTGGTCCCCGGCCTCCTCGCCGCCGCGGGGCTCCTCCCACGCGGCCAGCCGGTCGTAGACGCCGACCTGCAGCTGCGGGAGGTCGCGATCGTCGGTCGTCGTCTCGGGCAACTGCTCGATCTCGCGCACGAGGTCGTAGGAGAGCCAGCCGATCGCGCCGCAGGGGTAGGGAACGTCGCAGTCGCCCCGGACGAGCGCTTCGCCGTCGAGCAGCCCCTGGAGCGCGGCGAGCGACGGCGCGGTTCGGCCGCCGAGCCCGTCGAGCGCGTCGTCCCCCGCGTGTTCGGGCGACTGTCGAACGACGGCGTCGGAGCTGACGGTGAGCCGCTCGATAGGTTCGACGCCGAAGTAGCCCCAGCCGGACTGGCCGCCGGTCGTCTCCAGGAACGCGCCGCCGGGGCCGTCGCGGGCGCGGCGGTAGGCGTCGAACGGGTCGGCCACCGTCGCGCGGACTTCCACCGGCACGCGCGCGCCGATCGGCGCGTCCGCGGCGACCGCGCGGAACGCGTCCGCGTCGGTCGCGACCGTCGGGGAACTCATTACCGGGAGAAAGCGGCCGGGAAATAACGGTGTTGCGGTCTAGCGGACCTTCGCCTGCTCGATCCAGTTTTCGACGCGAGAGGCTGAGAGATCGGTCTCCTCGGCGATCGACTCCGCGTCGGCGTCGGCGAGGTCGGCGATCGACTCGACGCCGACGCCGCGCAGGCGCTCGGCGTAGGCCGGGCCGACGCCCTTGATGTCCTCGAGGTCGTCCTCGGGCTCGTCCTCGGCGTCGTCCTCCTCGTCAGTCTCGTCTTCCTCGGTGGATTCCGCGCCTTCGTCCGCCACTTCGGACTCGTCTGCCGCTTCGGACTCGTCCTCCGTCTCGGACCCGGATTCAGTCTCCTCTGCCGCTTCGGGTTCCTCCTCGTCGTCGTCTCCCTCGTCGGCATCGGTCTCGTCCATCTCGACGATCTCGTCGGACTCGCCGCGCTCTGGTTCGGCCTCCTCGATCGCCTCGTCGGCGGTTTCGGCGCTCGGCTCGCGATCGTCTTCGTCGGCGTCCTCGTCGCCCGCTTTCTCGGACGCCGATTCGTCGACCTCCGCGTCGCTCGGCTCGACGTCGGCGCCCTTGACCGTGCTCTCGGTCTCGGTCGCCGGTTCGGTGTCGCCCGTCTCGCGCTCGACGGTGACTCCGACGTCGCCTTGCGATTCGTTCGTTCCGCCGCCGAGTCCGAGAAGCGACTTCAACGTATCCAACAGTGACATTGTGCAGTAGTTACCAGTCGTTCCACTTAAAGCCGTTCGCCTCGTGGGCGGTGACTCCGGGGACTTCGCCGACGAGCGCGTCGGTTCTCGCAGGAATTGCCGCTACAACGCGTCGCGCAGCGCCCGCCGCTACAGCTCGTCCCGAAGCGCGTCGTTCATCGCGTCGACCGGGGCGTTCTCGCCGGTCCAGCGCTCGAACGCGGCGACGCCCTGGTACAGCAGCATCCACGCGCCGTCGATCGTCGTCGCGCCGGCGTCCGCGGCGTCGCGAAGCAGGGTGGTCTCCAGCGGTCGGTAGACGGCGTCGAGCACCGCCAGATCGCCGTGAAGCGCGGTGGCGGGTACCGGCGTGGCGTCCTCCTCCATCCCGACGCTGGTCGCGTTGACCAGCACCGTCGCGTCCGCGAGCAGGTCGTCGAGCCCCGCCAGGCCGTGGCCGCTCGCGTTCGGCACGTCCGCCGCGAGATCGTGCGCGCGCGCTTCGGTCCGGTTGGCGATCCGCACCGCGGCGCCGGCGTCGGACAGCGCGAACGAGGCGGCTCGTCCGGCTCCTCCGGCGCCGACGACGACCGCCGTCGCGCCGTCCAGGTCGACGTCGTACCGATCGAACGCGCGCCGGACGCCCTCGGCGTCGGTGTTGTGGCCGGTCGGGCGCTCGCCCGAGAAATCGACCGTGTTGACCGCGCCGATCCGGCTCGCCAGCTCGTCGGCGTCGACGTGATCGAGCACGTCCCGCTTGAAGGGAATCGTCACGTTCAGCCCGGCGACGCCGAGGGATTCGGCGCCCTCGATCGCGGCGCCGACGTCCTCCGGCGCCGGTTCGAAGGTCACGTAGCGGGCGTCGATCCCGAGCGCCTCGTAGCCGGCCTCGTGCATCGGCGGCGACAGCGAGTGCCCGACCGGATTCCCGATCAGACCGTACACGTCCATACCGCCAAGAGGCGGCCCGCGGAAAATAACTGGTGCGGTCGATCGCGACTGCCGGTACCGGTCTCGCGTTCGCGCCGCCGACTCGCCCGCTGTCGATACCCTTTTTCCCGGCGCGCCAGTACCACTCTCCGTGATCGGGATCGTCGTCAGCCGCGCGGATTCGGCATCGGAGCACGTCGGCGAGCACCTACTGGAGCTGGCCGACTGGCGCCGCCGCGTCGACGACGCCCACCCGGACGCCGGGGGCGGCGGCGCGGTGTTCCGGGCCGGCGAGTTCGAGCTGCGCACGTTCGAGGATCTCCACCTCGACGTCGAGGCCGCCGCGGCGCCGTTCGACGACCCGGACCTGCTGGTGTTCGCCTCGCGACACGCCGGCGACACCGGCGCGCTGCTGACGGCCCACTTCACCGGCAACTTCGGGCCCGCGAAGTACGGCGGCGAGGACCACGCGCTCGCGACGGCCTGCCCGAAGGCGCTCTCGGCGGTCGTCGACGCGCTCGGCGAACACGCCCCGCCGGCGTACGACGTCGGCGTCGAAGCGACCCACCACGGCCCGACCGAGGTCGGCGTCCCCTCGATGTTCGTCGAGCTCGGCAGCGACGAAGAGCAGTGGCAGGATCCGGAAGGCGCCCGGGCCGTCGCCGAAGCGATCCTCGACCTCGACGGCGTCGCGCCCCACGCCGAGCGCCGGCCGGGCGACGGCGACTCGCCGGCCGTCACGGACTGCCCGATCCGCCGGCACGTCGTCGGGATCGGCGGCGGCCACTACGCGCCGCGCTTCGAGCGGATCGTCCGCGAGACGGGTTGGCACGTCGGCCACGTCGCCGCCGACTGGGCGCTCGACGCGATGGGCGATCCGGACCAACGCCGCGACGTGCTCGACGCCGCCTTTGCGCACAGCGAGGCCGATCTCGCGCTCGTCGACGACGCCGACGGCGAGTACGAAGACGTCGTCGACGTGATCGAGGAGCTGGGCTACCGCACGGTCGGCGAGCGCTGGCTCCGCGAGACCGACGGCGTCCCGCTCTCGCTGGTGACGCCGCTGGAAGACGAGCTCTCGTCGATCTCGGACGGGCTCCGATTCGGCGACCCTGCCCGCGAGGCCGACATCGTTCCCGAGGACGAGGTGGCCGTCGTCGACCTCCCCGACGACCTGCTCGCCGAAGCACAGGGCGTCGATCGGGATGCGGTCAGGGATGCGTTCGAACGGCACGCCTACGCCTTCGAGACGAACGAGTCCGGCACCAGGGTCGCAGGGCGGGCGGCGTTCCCGGCCGCGGACGGCGGAGGGTCCAAACCGAACGCATATCAGGATCTCGTCGCGGCGCTCGCGGACGTGCTCGCGGAGAAGTACGACGCCGTCGAGCGCCGGAACGGCTGTCTGCGGGTCGAGATCGAGGCGTTCGATCCCGAACTCGCCAGCGCCGCCGGCGTCCCCGAGGGCCCGGCGTTCGGCAAGCTCTCGAACGGCCAGTCCGTCGAGGTCGACGGCGAGACGGTCGCGCCCGAGGACGTGCGGTCGGTCCGAGAGGAAGAGTTCGAGGTGTAGGCGACGCGCGAGTCGTGCCGCTCCCGAAAACTGTTTTCCGCCCACGCCCCAACTATCGGGTATGCCGCCGACCCTGGAAGTCGAGTGTACGGCCGAGGACTGCGATATCGACATGTTCGAGCTACACTACACCTACGACATGCCCGACGACGTGGGCGTAGCCGACTTCTCCTGTCCGTACTGCGGCGGGACCGACTGTCTCGAGGAGATCGAGGTATGACGCTACGCGAGATCGGCCGGTCGGTCGGCGGGCGCGTGCTCCGCCGGATCGGCCGCGTCGCCGGCAGCGTTCAGGAGCGCCGGGCGATTCCGGTCGACCTGCTCGAAAGCGACGACGCCCTGCTCGCGGTGTTCGACGCCGCCGGCGCGACCGGCAGCGACGTGCAGGTGCGGTTCTCCCGGGGCGCCGTCCACGTCCGGATCGACCGGTTCCGCGACCCCCACGAGGACTTCGAGATGCGCTTCCCCGGCCGCGGGCTCTCGCTCGACGGGAAGGTCGAAATCCCCGACGACGTGACGGTCGACGCCGAGGCGGCGACCGCGACGCTGACCGACGCCGGCACGCTCGAAGTGCTGCTGCCGAAGGTCGACGCCGACGCGGCGTCGGCCGACACTGCCGACGCCGAGGACACTGCCGATGCCGACGCGGAACCGATCGACGCCCCCGATGCGGAGTCGGTCGACGCCTCCGACTCGGAGTCTCTCGACGTCGAATCGGACGCGTAGCGCCCGCTCCGATTGCCCTCCTCAGTGTTCGTCGAGCGCCATCCCCTCCACGATCTCGAACTCATCGCGCCCGTCGAACCGGGCCGGATCGAACGCCGCGATGCCGTCCGCGCCACAGAGCTGACGAGCGACGAGCTCGCCGATCGCCGGCGCGCGCATGAACCCGTGGCCGTGGAATCCGGTCGCGACGAACAGCCCGGATTCGACTTGGCCGACCAGCGGATTTCGGTCCGGCGTCGCCGTACACAGCCCGGCCCAGGCGTCGCTCGCGGTCGATTCGACGCCGTCGACGCGCCCCGATAGTTTCTCCAGCACGTCATCGCGGAACCACGCGTCGCTCTCTCGATCCCAGTCGTCGGGATCGGCCGGGACCGGTTCTGTTCCGTCGCCGGCGAGCAGTTCCCCGTCCTTCGGTCGGGCGTAGTACCCGCCCGTGGCGTCGTAGAACGAGGGGAGCGCGGCCGCTCGGTCGCGTTGCTCGTCGTCCTCCGCCTCGACGCCGACGGTCAGCGCCTGCACCCGGTAGGCCTCGCTGGCGAGTTCGATCCCCGGGTCGGCCAGCAGCCCCGGCGTCCGAGCGCCCGCGGCGACGAGGACGGCGTCGAACTGCCGGCGTTCGGCACCGACGCGTACCGCCACTGGATCGGTCTCGATCCGTGCGGCGGTCCCCGTCTCGATCGTCGCGCCGTCGGCTTCGGCCAGCTCGGCCGTCGCCGCGGCGTAGGTCGAGGGCGTCGTCGTGCCGGACGATTCCGCGACGGCGGCCACGCTGATATCGTCCGCGCACAGCGTCGGCCACCGGTCGGCGATCTCGCCCGGCGCGAGCAGATCGACGTCTCGGCCGTTCGCGCGCATTCTGGGCACCTGCTCGCGGATCGCCTCGGCGTTCCGGTCGTCGCCCTCTCGCGCGAACCAGACGTACGGCCGGTCGGTCAGCTCGAACTCGGCGGTGCCCGAGAGCTCGCGAAACCGGTCGAGCGCGCGGTCGGCGACGGCGGCGTCGAGATCCTCCGCGAACGCGTCGTAGACGATGCCGGCCGCGCGGCCGGTCGCCCCGGCGCCGACGGCGTCGCGCTCGAACAGCGTCACGTCGACGTCCCAGCGCGCCAGGTCGCGGGCGGCCGTCGCGCCGACCGCGCCGCCGCCGACCACGGCGACCGATCGGTCGGAGTCGGGCGGCGGGGTTTCCGGCGATGCGGGCAGATCGAGATCCATGCCCCGAGGATCGGCCGGGAGCGACAAAAGCGTCACCTTGCGGAGGTTCAAGGCGCTCGCGCTCCTAGGACGGGTATGCGAAGCTTCAGGATCGGATCCGCGTTCGGCATCCCGATCAAGCTGGACCTGACGTTCCTGCTCGTGTTGCCGCTGTTCGCCTACCTCATCGGCTCGCAGTCGGCCCAGATCGTCGAGCTGCTCAACGAGATCCTCGGCGCGAACATCGGCGACGAGCTCTTCGTCGACGGCGCCGTCCGCTGGATCCTCGGCACCGTCGCGGCGCTCGGGCTGTTCGTCGGCGTGTTGCTCCACGAGCTGGGCCACTCGCTGGTGGCCCGTCGGTACGGCTTCCCGATCGACTCGATCACGCTGTGGATCTTCGGCGGCGTCGCTTCCTTCACCGAGATGCCCGAGGACTGGCGCCAGGAGTTCGCCATCGCCATCGCGGGGCCGATCGTGAGCGTGCTCGTGGGCGTGGCCTGCTACGGGCTGTTTGTCGCCGTCCCGCCGGACGTCGGGGGCGCCCGGTTCGTGCTGGGCTACCTCGCGGTGCTGAACGTCGTCCTGGCGGTGTTCAACCTCCTCCCCGCGTTCCCGATGGACGGCGGCCGGATCCTCCGGGCTATCCTCGGCCGGACGCGACCGTACGCGCGGGCGACGGCGATCGCCGCGGAGGTCGGCAAGTTCTTCGCCGTCATACTCGGGCTGGTCGGCCTGTTTAGCTTCAACATCCTCATGATCGGGATCGCCTTCTTCGTCTACATCGCGGCCTCCTCGGAGTCCCAGCAGGTCCAGATGAAGGCGGCCTTCGAGGGCGTGACGGTCCGGGACGTGATGACGCCGGCCGACAGGCTCCACACCGTCGCGCCGGAGACGACGATCGCGGAGCTGCTCTCGCGGATGTTCAGCGAGCGCCACACCGGCTACCCCGTACTGGAGGACGGCCGCCCGGTCGGGATGGTCACCCTCGACGACGCCCGCGACGTCCAGCCCGTCGAGCGCGAGGCGTACACCGTTGCCGACGTGATGACTCGCGAGCTCGTGACGATCCCGGCCGCCGCCGACGCGATGGAAGCGTTCGACCTGCTGCAGGAGCACGACGTCGGCCGACTGCTCGTCGTCGACGCCCGCGGCGACGTGGTCGGCTTGCTCTCCCGGACCGACCTGATGACCGCGCTCGACGTCGTCCGGTCGACCGACGGGATGGATCCGAACGACGCGAGCTCGCTGGCCGACTGAGGACGCGATCGCGAATGCTCGCTCAGGATCGCTTGACGATGTCCCGGATGACGCTCTGGACCAGCCGCTCCTCTTCTAGCTCGATCACTTGCGAGGAGATCTCGACGGGGACGCGCTCGCCGTCGGCCGTCTCGACGCACACCTGCGAGCCGTCGGCGTGCTTGCTCACCATGCCCGCGCCGGCTTCGAGGCGCTCGCGGAACAGCGTCTCGTAGAGCGACTCGTCCTCCGGCGGGTGGAGCTCGGTGTGGTGGTCTCCCGAGAGTTCCTCGGAGTCGTAGCCGAGGAGCGACTCGGCCGACTGGTTGAGCTCGACGATGCTCCCGTCGTCGGCGTCGACGACGACGATCGCCGTCGGCGCCGTGTCGACCAGCGCCCGGTAGCGCTTGCGCGAGCGCTCCAGTTCCTGCTGGCGACGCTTGCGCTCGGTGATATCGCGGAAGTAGATCGACAGCCCGTCGACGTCGGGGAAGATCCGCACCTCGAACCAGGCGTCGAGCAGGTCGTAGTGCTCCTCGACGGTCAGTACCTCTTGGTCCTCCAGCACGCCCGCGGCCGCCTCGTAGAACTCGGTATCCTCGATCCCGGGGAACACCTCCGTCGCTCGTTTGCCCATCAGCTCGTCGTTCGGCCGGTCCAGCAGCTCGGCCGCGCGGCTGTTGGCGTACGTGAGCTGCCACTCCTCGTCGAGCGCGACGAACCCGTCGTCGATCCGCTCGTACACCCGGCGGATCCGCCGGTTGCGCGCCTTCTTGGCCTGCTCGGCCCGCTGCTGGCCGACGACGTTCCGGATGCGGTGGGCCAGCAGGTCGTAGTGCTCGCTGCCGGCCTCCTTGCGGATGTAGTCGGTGACGCCCGCCGAGATCGCCTCGCTGGCGACGGTCTCGTCGCCCTTGCCAGTCATGATAATAAAGGGGAGATCGGGATGATCCTCCCGCACCGAGCGGAGGAACTCGACGCCGTCTTTCTCGGGCATCTGGTAGTCGCTGACGACGCAGTCGACCGTCGCTTCGGAGAGCACGTTCTCGCCCTCGGCGGCGCTTGTCACCGCCTTGACGCGGATGTCCTCGAACTCCTCCTCGAGAAACATCTCCGCCAGTTCCCCGAAGCGGGGGTTGTCGTCGACGATGAGAACCCGGATGGGACCCCCGGAGACAGTTGTCATTGTCCTCTGTCTCGTAGCTGTCAGTAATAATGGTTCCGGCGGCCCCGGGACCGTACGGCGGTCGGCTGGTTGCGGTGGCGGAACGCTCGTCGATCTGAATTTTCAGCTCCTGAATGGAAAAATATCCGCGATCGGAAACTCCGACGCCTACCGGTTCTGTTCGATGGCCTGCTCGTCGACGCCGACGAGCTCGAACAGCGGGTCGTACTCGTCGGGCAGCGAGCTCCGCACGTCCTCGAGTTCGCCCTCGGGGACGACCTCCGCGACCAGCGAGACGATCGCCTGCGCGTAGAACGTCGCGTCGGACTCGTCGGCGTCCGCCCGTTCGCCGACCCGGTCGACGAACTCGTCGAAGCCGAACTGCTGGCCCGACTCCGGCGCTCGCAGGTAGAAGTCGATATCGACCGGCAGCGGCGACGCCAGGTCGGTGGCGTCGCCCTCGGGCAGTCGCTCGCCGAGCGTCCACAGTACCGCCCGCGTGGCGCGGACCGCGTGGCCGCGCTGGCCGAACTCCGTGCGCTGCTGTGCCTTGCCGATGAACTCGCTGTGTTTCATGCTGGATCCCAGTCGGTGGGTCCACGGAGCGCCTGTTAGTCGTGTGTGTCGATACCGCTGATACGTCGCCGCGGTGCGGTCCGCCGGCGGGGCGTCACGTCGAGTCGCGGCCCGGTTCAGGTCGAACTGGCTCGACTGATGCTCTCGTTCTCGTCGGCCGTGTCGACGAACCGGTGTTGCTCGTAGTCGCCGACGTTGCCGGCGTCCGAGGCGCCCGAAGCGTCGATGCCGTAGGCTTCGTTGGCGCCCGTCAGTTCTTGCTCGTCCAGCAGTTCGGCGGCGTCGTCCGGCAGCATTGCGCCGCTGGGCACTTCGACGAACAGCAGCGTGTCCTCGAAGCTCCGGGCGCCCCACGATCGCTCGACGCCGTCGATCACCGCGACGCGGTCGGCCAACGCTTCGAGTTCCTCCCGGCGAGTCATCGCTCGATTCTAGCTGACTTGGATGGACCAACGTGTTCCCGAAAGTGTTCGGCCAACTCTTGGATCTTCGAAACGGCGATCGCTGGTGCTGCCAAAAATGATAATATCTGTATGTTCCGGCCGAAGGACGGGTAAATCTCCATTTGAGGCCCTACAAAGGCCAAAAACAACAATCAAAGAGTTTGTCAGGTCCAGGTGCGAGAATCGAACCCGATGCGAGACTCGCTAGCGCTCGTCTCGCGTGATTCGATTCTCTTACGAACGGACTTCCGACTCCTCACGTCCGTTCGTCGTCAGAAAGTCCAGGTGCGAGAATCGAACCCGCGTCTCAGCCTCCACAAGGCTGAAGGATAGTCCACTACCCCAACCCGGACACGTACTCCAACCTAACAGCGACTGAATTGAAATACGTTACGCCTCGCACCGATAGCGTCAGGCGTTCTCACACGACGGCGGCGCGATACGGCGTCGCACGCACGCGGTAGCGCTCCCGCATCGGCGCCGCGCGCCACACCGCGGCGCTTTTCTCCCGCGGCGCCGTAGCGACGGGCAACTGTGGCGATCACGGACAAGATCTACGTGAAGAACCACCGGCAGTTGAGCTCCCAGCTCGACACGCACATCCCCAAGGGCGCGTTCAAGGGCGCGACGATGGACGTGCTGTTCACCGGGGAGGGACTGGAGAAGTTGGACGAAGCCACCCGCGATCGGGTGCTGGACTTCGCGGAGGACTTTCTGGACTGCGACTGCGACAACAATCCCTACTGTGGCTGCCCGGAGCGGAAATTCATGCGGTACCTGCTGGAGCTGCGCGCCCAGGGGCTCGGCCCGGACGCCATCGTCGACGTGATGAGCGACGACTACATGCTGTACGCCTATCCCGGCGACGTGCTGTCCTTCCTCGACAACGGCGTCCGGACGCTGGAGGCGGTCGAGGAGCTCGCGGCCGTCGAGGGCGACGAAGAAGCCAGAGAGCAGGCGCGCGACACGAAGCGGGAGCTGTCGGGCTGACCGAATCGGGGCTGGCTACCCCAGATGGAGCGTCTCGTCCTGCTCGTCTTTCTCGCGGTCGAGATCTTCTAAGTGGATGACGTCGTCGGCGTCGTCGTCGACGCGCTCGCGAAGGTGCGTGGCGTACTGCTTGTACTCGTCTAACTGTTCCCGGAGGTGGTCGGCTTCGAGTTCGAGGCGCTCGTGCTCGCGGACGAAACTCTTGGGGACCGTGACCTTCGGCGGGAACTCGTCGTCGCTCTCGTCGACGGGGCCGTCGAGTTCGTGCTCGGGGACGACCTCGACCTGGCCGTCGTGGGCAACGAGCATGTCGACGTAGTCGCGGAACACCGCCGACAGCGAGAGGTCGCGCTCCTCGGCGATCTCCCGCAGCGACTCGAAGTCGTCCTCGTTGACGCGGAACGAGATCGTCTTGTTCTTGTTGCCCATGCTAGGCGTGACCTCTCGCTGAATTCACTTGAAGGTTTGTCAGACGCCGGATCGAGTATTATGCTCTCCTCAATCGAGCGAGAGGTGCATCGCTCGTGTACGACTGAATCGACAGCCAGGGAGGGCGAACGCGCTGTAAGTCCCCGCCGCACTCTCCCGAACAACACTGGACGGCAACTCTCTGAAAGCCCCCGCCGCGGTCGACCGGTTGTGGCTCGCTGTGCGCTTCCTTCGCTCGCGGTGCTCGCTCAGTCCAGTGCTTATTCCGGAAGACTCGCTCCCCTCGTCTTCCGACGTTCGCCTCACGATGTTCGGCTCACCGTCGCCTCACCGGATCGACCGAGGCGGCCCCTTTCATTCCCACCCACAGCGACCTCGTCCTCCCCAACCGATTGCGTTGCTCGGCTTGCGCCTGCGCTACTCATCCCTCGCGCGGCGCTGTCTCGCCACGAGCGGCTCGACAGCGCGCGCCACCGCAACCCCGCGGCCGGGCGCGACCCTGTGTCGCGCCCCGGGGAAGGGCAGGGCTGCGCGTGGTCGCCCTTGTGGCGACCCGCGCAAGCGGTCGCGGTACTGTCCTGGTGTCCTGCCGAGCGAAGCGAGGCAGGGCTCGGAAGACGAGCGTAGCGAGTCTTCCGGTGGACTGAAAGGGCGAGGACCGGTGGCCCGTTCTCAGGGGGCCCTATCCGAACGTAGTGAGGATATCCCCCTGAGAACGGGCGAGCGGGCCGAGGGCTTTCGTGGTGGTCCAACCAGTCCCTGCTATCACCGATGCTAGGAGCGGGCCGAGGGCTTTCGAGAAGTTCTCGTTGGCCGTAGACGTAGGGACCGCCAGGAGCGGAGCTACCGGAAGATCACACCAATCAGGCATCCTCTCGTCGAACCAGACAACAAAAAACGGCGAACGGGAACTGCCGCAATCCGACCGTGTTAGGTCGGATCGGCGGCGGCTTCCTGCTCGTCTTCGAGGTCCTCTAAGGCGGTGACGACCTCGCGGCGGTAGTTCTCGATCGCCATCTCGTAATGCTCGTCGGCCATCGCGGCGTACTCGTCGGCCTCGGGGTCGAAGCTCTCGATCCGGTCGAGCGTGCGCTGGGCGGTCTCGACGACCCAACGGTCCCGCACGTCGGCGTCGACGACGGTGATCGACTCCGGTCGCACGGAGACGTTCACGTCGCCCTCGTCGGTCTCGTAGGTGCGGGGCTTGCCGACGACCGAGACGTAGGCGGGCGGTTCCAGGTCCCGCAGCATCGCGGCGGCGTCGGGCTGGTACTGGCCGGCGTAGACGAAGAACGTCCCCGTCGGGTCGACGATCCGGCCGCGCCAGTACTCGTTGTCGTCGCCGATATCTTCCTTCTCGGTGAGCGTGCCGACGAAGAACACGCGGTTCGCGCGCTCCCCGGTCGGCAACAGCGCGTAGACGGGCGCTCGCTCGTCGTCCGACTCCTTGAACGTGTAGCTCGAATCGTTGAACTCGCTGGCGAACGCTCGCCGCGCGACCTCTCGACTCGGTGCGTCGCTCATGTTAGATCGACCTCGCTTTGATCAGCGTGTCCTCGACGTCCGTCGGCCCGGCGAGCTCCTCGACCTCGTCCGCGAGGACGTAGCGGCCGAACACCGGTCCGGCGACGCGGTAGTACTTGCCCAGCAGGGCGTCGGCGATCTCGTCCGCGACGACCTCGGTGTCGAGCGCGTCCATCGCCATCTCCTGTGCTTCCTCCAGCGTGATGTCGGCGACCTCCTCGGTCGCCTCCTGGTTGAAGATGACCTCGTGGGCGTCGAGGCCGTCGTCGATCACGCCCTTGATGCGGAGGTCGAACTCGCCTTCGACCTCGCCGTGCTCGTTGCAGCGGCCGTTCTGCAGAACGCGCGTGCAGTCCTCCTCGGGGCAGCGCTTGATGAGGCCGCTGCCGCTCTGGATGTCGACCAGCGCGCCCTCGATCTCCTCGGCGTCGTCGCCGACCTCGATGTCCTCGTCGAGTTCCTCGATCGTCGTCGTGCTGTTGAGCTTGACCGAGAACCGGCCCTCGTACTCGTCGGTGACGACGTTACCCAGGCGGTAGACCGCGCCCTCCTCCAGTTCCTGGAGGTCGGACTCGGCCCACTTGACGAACTTGATCGTCCCGCTCTCGTCGCCGAGCAGGCCCACCTGCGCGATCGAGTCGCTGCGGGGCTCCCACAGGTCGACGAGTTTCGCCTCGACCGTGTGCCACGCCTCGTCCTCGTCGATGTCGCCGACGGCGATCAGCTCGCTGCCGTCGCCGCCACCGCCGCCGAGTGCGTCGCGCTCTAACCCCGCCTCGTCGAGGTAGTGGTTGGTGACGCTGCGGCGCGCCTCGTCGACGGGCACTCTGTACTCGTCGACCAGGTTGGACAGCCGCGACTCGACGTCGTCGACGTCGATCTCCAGGTGGTCCGAAAACTGTTCGTGTATGTCTTCCGCGTGCTCTCGAAGATCACTCATGGCTTTCTCGTCTCCGCTCTGTTTTCGGTGGGAGACACTCGAACGTTGGCCCCGTTCGTATATAAACTTGTGGCGACCGGATCGAAAGTGAAAACCACCGGTACGGCGTCGGATGACGGACTCTAACGCACCTGTCGGATCGGAGATTTGACCGGAATCGCCGCCCGGGGACGCGGGCGATCGGCTTCGGCGTCGTCCGCGCAAACGCGCGCCTGCGATGGACCTTAGTGCGCCCGCCCGCAACCGTTTCGTATGCCAGAGGCCGGTGGTCGCCGTGGGTGATCGCGACCGCGTCCGGCGGTTCGTCAGCAAGACGCTCCGCGGCGCGGGCCGCCAGCTCGAGGAAGCCCGACAGGCCTACCACGAGGGCCAGCGCACGGCGTCGCTGCCGCGCGACGAGGACGGCAAAGTCCGAATCGTCTGTCGCCGCTACGCCGAGCGGCGCGCGGTCAATCTGGACGCCGACGGACGGCCCGAGTGCTTCGATCCGGACCATCCCGGCTGTCGAGGGTGCGCCGAGGACGTCCGCGAGGGCGTCGTCGAGACCTGGTGACTCGCGTCTGACGCCGGAGCGAAAGTAGTTCTACGTCCGATGATGCCGTCGTAGTAGTGCGATTTCGAAGCGAAACGAAGGGGTTGTCAAACGATCGCACGCTCGGCGGCTGGTAGAAAGAGCAGGCTGCCGCTTCGACGGTTCAGTCGCCCGCGCTGGGCTGGAGTCCGGCCTGCTCGACGTCGCGCCCGCCGACCGAGGATCGGTAGCTGTCCATCCCGTCGTCCCGCGCGACGCCGAAGTTCTCCGCGTGCAGTTCCTGGACGCGCTCGTACTCGTCGTCCGAGAGCGGCGCGACGTCGCTCGCGGCCGCCCACGCGTCGATGTCGTCGGTCGTCCGGAACGTCGGCGTCACCGAGGCGACGGCGTCGTGATACAGGAGCCACCGGATCGCGGCCTGGGCCATCGTGCGCTCGCCGTCCTTTTCGAGGAAGCGGATCGCTTCGAGCTTGTCCCAGCCCGTCTCGTACCACTCCTGGGGCCGGTGCGAGCGGTGGTCGCCCTCGCCGAGTTCGGTGTCGGGCGTGACCTGCTCGTTGAGCAGTCCCGATGAGTGGGGAACGCGCGCGAGCACGCTCGTGTCCGCACCCTCCCGCTCGACCGCGTCGAGGAAGTGCGTGCCCGGCCCCTGCTCGAACAGATTAAAGACGGTCTGGACGGCGTCGAAGCCCTGCTCGACGGCGGCTTCGCCCTCGGCGAGCCAGCCGATCGAGGGGCCCAGCGCCCAGCCGATCGAGTCGACCCGTCCCGACTCGACGAGCTCGTCCAGTTTCTCCCGCACGTCCCGATCGACCTCGTCGACGTTCGCGTTGTGCAGTTGCAGCAGATCGACGTAGTCGGTGTCGAGCCGGTCGAGCGACCGATCGAGCGCCGTCTCGATCCACTCGGGCGTGACCTCCTTGGGGAGTTCCCCGTGGCCCGCCTGCGGGTTGTTGTAGAAGTCGTAGCCGACTTTCGTGCCGATGGTGACCTCCTCGCGGCGATCCGCGAGGGCCTCGCCGATGATCTCCTCGCTGGCGCCGTGGCCGTACACGTCGCCGGTGTCGAAGAACGTGATCCCCTGATCGACGGCGTGGCGAACCATTTCGATCGCCTGCTCTTCCGAGCGGTCGCCCCACCAGTCCGTGCCGACGACCCACGCGCCGAATCCGACTTCGCTGACCTCGACGCCGGTGTCGCCCAGCGTACGGTAGTGCATACCCGATCGTTGGGAGCGGGGCCACTTAGCGCGTGCGGATTGCTCTGCCAGCCGAAGCGAACACGTTCGCCCGCTCGCCCGGCCGTCGTCCGGGTGGTGTTCGGTCAGTCGAACACGCCCTGTTCCTCGATCCGGGCCGTCAGCAGGTGTCGGACGCCGACGACGAGACCGTGATTCGATCCCTTCGCCCAGATGGCCGTCTCGATGGTTCGACCCGGTCGCGCGTCGTCGGTGAGCGCGCCCAGCAGCACCGACCGTCGGTCGACCATCACGATCCGGCTCAGCCACTTCGATTCGATCTGCGCGGCGTCCCCGGCGAGCTCGGTGATCCGAACGGTCGCGTCCGGGACGTCCTCCAGAAGCCGTTCCTCGGCGTCGTCGGAGGGTACTTCGGTGATCACGTCGACGCCGCGATCGCTCGCCCCGGCCAGCGTCGACCGAACGTCCCGTTCCATCGCGCTCTCGTCGGTGACGAGCAGGTACGCCTCGTCGTCGGCGTCCCCCAGTAGCGTCTCGATCCGGTCGGTCACGTGTTCGTGATCGGAGATCGCCCACGCGCCCGACTCTTCGAGATCGTCCGAGCGTTCGAGATTCCCGAGCGCGGTGCCGACGTTCGCGAGCGTCTCCTCGTGCTGGTCGCGCAGCACCTGCAACGCCTTCTCCTGAGAGAGCGCGCGGAACTCTCTGGGATCGGACTGCTGGACGTCCACCAGCCCCCGTCGATGGAGGCGTTCGACCGCGTCGTACACTCGCGAACGAGGCACTTCCGAGAGATCGCTGACCTCTTTCGCGCTGGCTTTCTCGACCCGCGAGAGCGCGACGAAGCAGCGCGCCTCGTACTCTGTCAGCCCCAGTTCCTCGAGAAGTTCGACCGCTTCGGACTCCGTGGGCATACGATATCCGCCCTAACGGCGTCTCACTGGTATGCTGACCGGCGAATTAGTTACGTCGACGTGCGATCCGGTTGCGGCTTCCCTCCACCCGTCATCGGGTCGCCGCCCGCTCGACGGTGCGCTCGTCGGCGTCGAACGCGACGAGTCCGACGTCGTCGAGCTTGGGGAGGTGTACGTGGTAGAGCGTCCGCTTCACGCGCTCGATACGCTCCTCCGAGACGGCGTCGGTCGTCCCCTCGGCTTCGCTGACTGCGACTCTCCGGGCCAGTTCGGCGAGCGCGGCCGACTCACCGCGACTGGGGAGGCAATCGAGCGCGAGCCGACGCCGCACGTTCGCGAGCGCTTCGAGCGTCTCGTCGTCGCGCACGTCGTCGAGCTCGGCGGCGGGGAGTTGCTGTTGTGCCATTGTAGTTTCGAGGCCACGAGCGCACTTGAGGGCGCCGTGAGTGCAACCGGGAAGACGGATGTGTCGTTACTCCCGTGACAACGCGTTCCGGTTGCCGTCGGGCGTGTTCGTTTCGGATTGATTGGGAGTTATTACGCCAAATATTATGGAGAAGATTTATTATAAACGGATGGAAATTACCGTCCATGACCGACGAACGGAAGCGACTGACGATCGACGGCGCCGCCTCGATCGACGCCGAACCCGGCGATATCGACGCCGTCGATCCCGAGGCGATCGCGGCGCTCCACGACGACCCGACCGCCGACGGTACGACTGCGGACGACGAGCCCCTCGCCGACGCCGGCCCGACGCCCGAACGGTTCGCCGAGTTCGTCGAGGACGTCGACGCCGGGCGCGTCGCCGCGGCGGACGGGGCCGAGGAGAACGTCCCGATCGACGCCTCGATGGACGACCTGTTCGCCGATCGCTGATCCCGTCGATTTCCGGCCCGTCGCCCTCCCGTCCGACCGCCGGCGTCGCTCGCGGCCAAGTCGGCCCCGACGGAAACCCATTTTACGCGCGGCGAGCAACCTCTCGTCATGACAAAGCGGCACGTCAGCCTCCCGGCGGACGCCGAAGCCGGGTTAGAGGAGTTCCTCGACGAGGTAGACAGGCGGCTCGCCTCGGACGAGGACACCTGTTCGGTCGTCGAGGACGTGCTCGTCGACCTGCACGGCGACCGGGACGCCTACGAGCGCTGGCAGGCCGGCGGGGACGTCTCGCCCGCCGAGCGCGTCCGCCTGCAGGGGTACGACCCGTGTAACTCCACCCTGGAGAGCGAGTACTACGCCGAGAAGGACGAAGAGAAGTTCCGCGAGTCCAAGCACCTCCAGTGGCTCTGGCGGCAGTTCGACGCGACGCCGATGGCCGACAACGTCGAGTTCGCGCTCCGCTTCCGCCAGATGCTCGCCGATCACCTGTTCGCCGAGTGCGGCGACGACTGCCGATTTTTCAAGGGGATCTCCGTCACCTACGGCCACAACGTCGAGATCGGCGACAACGTCGTGATCCACGACGACGTCCACCTCGACGACCGCGGAAAGTTGACGATCGGCGATCGGGTGTCGATCTCCGACGGCGCCCACCTCTACAGCCACGATCACGATCTCGTCGACCAGACCGCCGTCGAGAACTTCCACACGATCGTCGAGGACGACGCGCGGGTCACCTACGACGCGATGGTGCGGGCGGGCTGCCGGATCGGCGAGAACGCCGTCGTCGGCGCGCGGGCCGTCGTGCAGGGCGACGTGCCCGACCACCACGTCGCGGTCGGGATGCCCGCCAAGAGCGTCAAGATCAAGCCGGGGTGGGAAGACGTCGCGACGCCGCTGGACGCCGACGGCGTCAACGCCAACCGGCAGGACGAACGCCGGGTCGAGCGCGATCTCCCCGAAGACTTCGAGCCGTTCGACGAGTTCCAGCGCGACCTCGAACCGCCGGCGCCGCCTCGTTCGTCCGACGAGTAGGGCGATCGTCGCTCCCGGAACAGTCCTCAGCCGCCGTTCTCCCCCAGGAGAGGGTTCGGCACCGAACAATCAAGTTGTGTGAGAACGTACTGCACACTGATGGACGTCTGGCAGTGGGTCCTGCTGTACGCGGCGTTCCTCGCGCTCGTCCAGCTGTTGATCTACTACTACCTGCGCCGGGGCCGGGACCGGCAGTCGATGACGGTCTCGGGCGCGGGCGATCGCGGCCGGACCAACGGCGCCGTCCCGAACAGCTCCGGGCTCCGGGAGATGCCCGGATCGCCCGACGACGGCGAGTCGAGCCCGGAGGGCGATCCGCGGCCCGACGCCGACGAGGAGACGCTCGTCTGCCCGCACTGCGGCGCGCGCAACGAGCGCGAGCCGACGTTCACGTACTGCCGGAACTGCGTCTCGCAGCTCGGCGCCTGAGCGACCGGGTGCGGGAGTCCGGCGTCGCCGTCCGTCCGACGTAGCGGCCCGTCCGTACCCTTTTGCGTCCGGCGACGCACCCTCGGATATGCCCCGCGGCGTCGCCGTCAACGTCGGTGCCAACACCAACATCCCCGGCGTCAGGGGGCCGATCTACCCCGACGGCCGGTTCCGGTACGTCCCGATCCCCGAGCGCGAGCCGACCGCCGAGTCGGTGCCGACGTACGCCGACCTCGATCTGGACGTCGACCTGCCCGCCGAGGCGCTCGACGAGCGGGTCCACCTCGATCCGACGTTCGCCGAGTACCCCTGCTGCGACCGCTACACCTACGGCGACGACTACGCCGCGAAAGCCGGCCCGCTCTCGGAGCTCTCTGCGGGCGACTACGTCTTTTTCTACGCGACGCTGTCGACGGCCGTCGAGATTGATGGCGACGCTGACGGCCCCGTGCCGGACGCCCCCGCCGACTGGATCGCTCCGGAGTGGGGAGCGTACGTCATCGGCCAGTTCCGCCTGGCCCGCGATCCGCTCACCGGCGACGAGTATCGCGTGCTCGATCCCGACGAGCGCGCGTGGTTCGACGCCAACGCCCACGTCCGCCGCGAGACGTTCGACGCGCGCGTACTGCTCGCCGGCGACCCCGAGGAGTCGGCGCTGTACGACCGAGCGATCCCGCTGAGCGAACGGGACGCCGGCAGCGACGCGAACCGGCTCGTCACCGAACTGTCGAGCGACTCGGGAAGGGGACCGTGGTGGCGTCGGCCGATGCGGTTCGACGCCGACGGCGTCGAGGAACTGCTCGCGATTCGCGAGAACCGAGCCGTCGAGCGGTGCTTCGCGGCGCCCTGACGCGGTATCGGGAGACGCAGAGCGGCGTCGTGAAGACGCGGAACGGCGTCACGCCACCCCGATGGATTTTGTCTCGGCGTCCCCAGTTTGTGGTATGGGGGAACGAGCCAGGGAGAACGCGGGCAACGTCGGACGACACTTCGCCGATTTCACGCGCCGGGACTGGGAACAGTCGGTCGAAGGGGGACCGATCCGGTTCGCTGTCGTCGGGGTCGGCGGGTTCGCGCGCAACCGCGCGCTGCCGGCGATCAAGGACGTTGCGGCCACCGAGACGACCGTGCTGGTCAGCCGTTCCATCGGGGAGTCCGACCCGGTCGTCGACGAGTACGGCGTCGACGCCGTGCTCGGCTACGACGAGTTCCACGACGGCGCGGCAACAGAGAGCTACGACGCCGTCTACGTCGCGACGCCGAACCTGTTCCACCGGGACTACGCCGAATCGGCGGCCCGGTACGGTAAGCACGTCCTCTGCGAGAAGCCGCTGGCGGCGAGCGCCGAGGACGCCGCCGCGATGGTCGACGCCTGCGACGACGCGGACGTGACGCTGATGACGGCCTACCGCCTGCAGTTCGAGCCCGCGGCGCGTCGCACGCGCGAGATCATCCGCGAGGGCTGTATCGGCCGGCCGGTCCAGATCCACAGCAACTTCTCGACGAAGCTGCTCGACAACTTCGGGCCAGGTCACTGGCGACTGGACCCCGACGTCGCCGGCGGCGGCGCCCTGCTCGACATCGGCGTCTACCCGCTGAACACATCGCGATTCCTGCTGGGCGAGGATCCCGTCGCGGTCCAGGGCGCGACCAACTCCTGGGACCCCGCGTTCGACCGGGTCGACGAGCACGCCGCCTTCCAGCTCGCCTTTCCCGACGGCGTCGTCGCCTCCTGCTCGACGACGTTCAACGGCCAGCCGAACAGTCAGTTACAGATCGTGGGCACCGAGGGGTCGATCTCGATCGACTCGCCCTACGGCGACGTCCCCCAGGAGATCGTCGTCGAGTGCGGCGACATGCGCATGGAGTACACCGGCCCGCCGGTCGACGACGTCGTCGAGGAGGTCGCGTACTTTGCGAACCACATCCTCACCGATCGCCGCCCCGAACCGGACGGCCGTGACGGGCTCGCGGACCTGCAGGCGGCCGAGGCCGTCTACGAGTCCGCGGAGACGGGCGAGCGAATCGAGATCGACTACCTGTAGAACGCCGCCGGCGCCACGGCTCTCGAACGCGGCGGACGGGAGAACGAAGCGTCGATGCCGCGGCTTCTCTCAGCCCGCCAGCGCCGTCTTCACGTCGCCGACGCTCTCGGTTTCGACGATCACGGCGACCTGGTCGCCGGACTCGATCGTCGTCCCGGGCAGGGGGATCGTCAGCGACTCGTGCTCGCGGCCGTGTGCGTAGATCCGGGCGCTCTCGGGAAGATCGACGTCGCTGACGCGGCTGCCGACCGCCGCGGAGCCGTCGCCGATCGTGAACACCGACAGCTGGAGCTGCTCGGTCAGGTCGGAAAGCACGTTGAAGTCACCGCCAAGCAGTGCCGTCTTGGCGCCCGCGGCGCCGAGGCGTTCGGGGTAGATCACCTCGTCGACGTCGTCGGCGTACTTCTGGTAGATGTCCTGGCGGTAGTCCTCGTCGATGCGCAGCACGGTGCGGGCGCCGTTGTGCTTGCCGATCATGCAGGCCGCGAAGTTGACGTTGAGATCGCCCGTGAGGCCGGCGACGGCGTCGATCGTCTCCATCTCGATCGGCTCGAACGTCTCGTCCTCGCCGCCGTCGCCCTCGACGACCTGGAACCCGTCGCTTTGGGCCCGGTCGACCTTCTCGGGGTCGTTCTCGACGACGATGACCTCGTGTCCCTCCTCGCGCAGGATGCGGGCCGTCCGGATGCCGACCCGACCGTACCCCACGATAACGAACTTCATGCGAGATGCCTACGCGGTCGACCCCCAAAAAGACTGGTCCCCGATTCGCCGCCGGGCGTCGATCCGACACTGTCCCCGGAACGGGCCCGTCGCGGCGCTCAGAGCCGGTGGGACTGGGTCGAGAGCACGTCGCTGACGTTCTCCAGTTCCTGCGAGAGCAGTACGACGACGTCGTCGATCGAGACGATCCCCTCCAGGGCTCCGTCGCCGTCGATCACCGGCAGCCTGCGGACGCCGGCGTCGGCCAGGCGCTGGGTCACCTCGAACACGCTCGTCCCCGCGGTGACGGTGACGATGTCGCCGGTCATCACGTCCGAGACGTGACGATCCGCCAGCGTCCCCTCGTCGTCGATCGACAGCGCGATCGTGCGATCGCTGATTATCCCGACCGGCGATTCGTCGTCGTCGACCACGACGACGCTGCCGACCTCCTCGCCGGCCATCGTCGCGGCGACCTCGTGCAGCGGCGTGTCCCCCGTCGTCGTGACGACGTCCTCGGTCATGATCTCGTCTATCGCTCGCGGTCGGATCGCCCGCTCGCCGCCGGACTGATCGATTCCGGGCGTGCCGCGGCCCGACTGAGGTCGGGGCTGCCGGGCCGCGGTTTCGCCGCCTGCCTGTCGGCCCGAACCGGGCGCGTTCCCCTGGTTCCAGTCGCCCGATACGCGCGCCTGCTTCTGGTACCCCCCTTGCTGCTGGCGCCTGCCCGGCTGCTGGCCGCCCTGTCGGTGCTGTCCGGAACTTTGCCGGGACTGCTGTCCAGCGCCCTGTCGTGACTGCTGTCCGCTCTGCTGGGGTTGGTGGTCGCCCTGCCGAGACTGATGGCCGCCCTGCTGGGACTGCCGGCTCCCCTGCCGCGACGGCGTCTGATCGGGCTGGCGCGGAGGCGATCGACGGGGCGGCGACTCCTGACCGCGCCGCGGCGACTGCTGGCCCTGCTGGGGTGGTTGCTGGCGCTGGGATGGCTGCCGCTGTTCGCCCGATTGCCGTCGAGGCGGCTGTTGGCCCTGCTGTGGTGGTTGCTGACCCTGTTGTTGTGGTTGCTGGCCCTGTTGTGGTGGTTGTTGTCCCTGCTGTGGCACTTGCTGCTGTGCCGGTCGCTGCTGGGTCTGGTCCTGTCGGGACGATTGAGGCCGTTGTTGGCGTCGTGTCGGTTGTTGCTGCGGCGGTTGCCGTCGCCCGCCGCCGGACTGCTGGCCGTCCTCCGGCGGTTGCTGTTCCCCCCGTCCGCGGCCGAACGGCTGTTCCCGACTCGGATCGCCCTGTTCTCGATGCGGTGCCGCTCGTCGGTCCGGTCGCTCGTCGTCTCTGTCTCGTGGCATGATAGGTGCTCGCGGGTGTCGCCGGAACGCGACGCGTTACCGGTAAGCAGGACCCGGTTCCACGAGTCCGCGTAAAAAGTGGGCGAACCGTTCAGCCGTAGCGCGGTCGTACTCGCGCTGAACGGTCCGGTAAGACGGCGTTAGAGTCCGAGATGGAATGAGCGACAGCGACGGAGGTCCGCGCCCGCGGGCGGGACGACGAGGAACGAACTACCGGGTCAGGACCGCCACGACCCGATCGCGTTCCGGAGCCGACCGGGGACGCCGAGCAGCGACAGGCCGGCGCCGACCAGCACCATCAGGACGTACAGCCCCAGCGTCGACAGCCAGATCACGATCATCGCGAAGATCGCCCAGCCGCCGCCCAGGTAGGGCGTGTACAGCGCCGCGATCGTCATCGCGGTGCCGTAGAGTAACACCAGATACGGCCCCCAACCCCGCGCGTGGCCGCGGCGGACGCGCCTGCGGACGTAGCGCTTGAGATCGCCCTCGAACTCGTCGCGGTCGACCGTCCGGTCGTCGACGTTCTCCTCGAACTCGTCGAGTTCCGAGCGCAGGTCCGCGATCTCGCTGTTCAGCCGCGCCACCTCGCTCGCCGGCGCCGTTCCCGGGCGGACGCGTTCGGAGGCGGTCGGGTCGTCCGCGTCATTCGGGTCGTCCGACGTAGTCGGACCGTCCGATGCGGTCGGACCGTTCGGCCCGGTCGAGTCGCCGGACTCCCGGTCGGCGTCCGCGCCGGGCCCGCCGTCCGTCTTCGGGTCGCCCGCGCCCGTCGCCGAGCTATCGGAGTCCGGCGTCTCCTCGCCGAGATCGGCGTCCTCGTCGGCGTCGTCCGGTCGTTCGGATGAATCCTCGCCAGTCATCGCTTCGGTTGTGTCAGATTGTCGAGCGCCATCACGTTGTACTTGCCGGTCTGTCGTCGGTCGGTCGTTCGATGCGTGCACGTTCGTTTCGCCGGCCGTGCAGGCGCCGCCCTCCCTGGCACCCGGCGCTCCGTTCGGACCCTGGCCGACGCCGGCTGCCGCCGCCCCCTCGGCGAGTCCGCTCGGATCGTACCCCGGCTCGTAGTCCATCGCGGCGGCGTCGTCGGCGTCGAGCCGATCGGCCAGCACCGCGTTGACCACCGCGCCCAGCATCACGATCAGCGCACCGAAGTACAGCCACGTCACGAGCAGCAACACACCGCCGAGCACGCCGTAGGCCGCGAACGTGCCCGCGTTGGCCGTGTAGAGCTGGAAGCCGGCGCCCAGCACCACCCACCCGAGCGACGCGAACAGCGTCCCCGGCAGCGCCTCGCGCGGCTCGATGTCGGCGTCCGGCAGCAGCAGGTACATCGGGTAAAACACGACCGCCAGCGTCGCGACCAGCAGCGCGAACCCGATCTGGGGCGACATCCCGCCCGCGGGCAACCGTTCGATCGCCGCCCCGATGATGGTCATCGAGGCGACGCCGACGACGATCGCCACCGAGACCGCCAGCGCGTTGAGGAACTCGTTGACGATCGACTTCGAGCCGATCGTGCCGTACACCTGCGAGAACGCCTTGTCGAGCCCGCGGAACAGCCGCAGCCCGCTCCAGAGCAACACGACGGTCCCGACGATCGTCGCGCCCCCGCGGCCGGCCTCGCCGGTCAGCGCTTCCGTGAGCAGATTCTGGGCGTCGGGCGTGAGAAACTCGCCGGCGGTCGCGACGACCTGCCCCTCGAAGACGGCGCCGCCCATCACAGAGGCGATCACCAGCCCCAGCAGCGACAGCGGGATCAGCGAGACGAACGCGTAGTAGGCGACCGCGGCCGCCAGGAACGTGATCTGCTCTGACTGGGCGGCCACCGCTACCGCGCGAACGTCGTCCGGAACGGCGTCGAGTCGCTGTCGCACGGGTGGTAGTTCGGCGCCGCTGCACAAATATTCCCGGCGTCCGCGGGCGGCGCAGCGGTCAGCCGACGCCGAACGCACGAGTCTCGACGCCGCTCCTCGGCGTCCCGCTTACTCGCTCGTCGCGGCCTCGATCTCCGAGACGGCGGCGTCGGTCTTGAACGTCGTCCCGCCGTAGTGGGCCCGGGTCGCCTCGTAGCCGGCGTCTCGAAGCTGTTCCAGAAAGTCGTCCATCGCGACGGCCGAGCGCGTCCACTGCTTGCAGAGCTTGTGCTGGTCGAAGTGAGTCGGCTCGTCGAGTTCGTCTTCCAGCGTGTCCAGCAGGTCCCGGCAGTCCTCGGCGGTCCCCATATCTTCCGAGACCTGCTCGCGGGTCGCCGCGGCGAACTCGCTGTCGGTCAGCTGCCCCAGCCAGATCGGTCCCGCAGTGAGGACGCGGTTGCCGCCGCAGTTCGGGCACGTCTCGGGCGGGTGGGCGATCAACCCCGGCTCGCTCTCGCGGTGGAGACAGTCCTCGCAGTGGTGGACGTGGCCCAGCCCGTCGATCGCCTCGTTGGCGTCGGTCGCGCTGTGGTCGAGATCGAGGTAGGTCCGGGCGTAGTGGTTGGTTGCGTGAGAGAGGATCGGCGTTGCGCCGACATCGTATCGAGCGGCCGTTCGGACCAGCGCGGAGACGAGCACGCGCAGGCCCATCTCGGCGTGGTACTCGGTGTTTCGCGGGATCGCGGAGTACTTGCGGACGCCGCTGTCGAAGTGCGCGCCGCAGAGCGGCGCCGTGTCGGTCGCGGTGACGCAGACGAGGTCCCGCGTGTTGGCCAGCGCCGCGTCGGCAAAGGGCATCGGCGTTCCGAACGGGTCGATGTCGACGACGTCGTACACCGACTCGTGGAGCAGGGCGTTGACGTCGCGCTCGACGACCTCGCCCTCGACGCCGTTGCGTTCGAGATTGCGTTCGCAGAGGGCGACGGCGTCGGGATCGAGGTCACAGAGCGTGACGTCCCAGCCGTCGACCGCGGCGCGGACGCCGCGGGCGCCGCTGGCGGCCATCGCGTCGAGATAGGAGTTCGCCCGCTCCTCGCGCTCTCGGTAGGCCCGCAGCGCCGCGACGGTCAGGTCGCGGTTGAGCTCCTGGACGGGGTTGAAAAACACCGCGTCGTCGATGCCCTCGGACTCCTGTTCGGGCACCTCGATCTCGACTGCGCCCTCCCGGATCTGCATGCCGACCTCTCGCCGCCGCGGGGCGAAAAGCCCCACGATGCGCGTCGGCGGGCGCTGACGGCTGCCGTGGCGGGCGGGAACGACCGCGACCGACCGTCGGTTTTTTGACTCGTGGGAAATGATACCACGGAGAACGCGGGCGACGGGGCGGCTCCGTCGCCGAGACAGACCCATGATCGAGCCGATCACCGTACTCCACGTCGACGACGAGCCGCCGTTGTTGGACCTGACGAAGACGTTCCTCGAACGGGAGGGCGGCATCGAGGTGCGGACCGAGTCGGATCCCGAGCGCGCCCTCGAACTGCTCGACGGCTCGATCGACTGCGTGCTCAGCGACTACCAGATGCCTGCGATGGACGGCATCGAGTTCCTCGACGCCGTGCGCGAGCGCCGCCCGTCGATCCCGTTCGTGCTGTTTACCGGCAAGGGCAGCGAGGAGATCGCCAGCGAGGCGATCTCGGCGGGCGTCTCGGACTACATCCAGAAGGAGACCGGCAGCGACCAGTACACCGTGCTGGCCAACCGCATCCGAAATCTCGTCGACCAGCGCCGGACCGAGCAGACGCTCCGCCAGCGCGTCGAGGCGATCGAAGCCGCCTCCGAGGGGATCGCGATCTTCGACGGCTGCGGCGAGTTGGCGTACGCGAACGAGGCGTACTCGGAGCTGTACGGTCGCGACCTCGACGACCTGTTCGGCGAGCACTGGCGCGACATCCACTCGGAGTGGGCGATCGAGCGGGCGGACGACGAGGTCCTGCCGTCGCTGCGCGAGGGCGGGCAGTGGTCCGGAGAACTACCCGTCGAGCGGTCCGACGGGACGACCGTTCCCTCGTCGGTGTCGGTCGCGTCCATCGAGCGAGGAGCGACGGGCCGCAACCCGGACGACGAACGGAGCGGCGGCGCCGTCTGCGTGGTACGTGACCTCACCGAGCGCCGCGAGCGCGAGCGGGAACTCGAGGAACAACGACGCCGCTTCCGGTCGCTGCTGGAAAGTCTGCCCGGGATGGCGTACCGGGCGCGCACCGACTCGGGATGGCCGATGGAGTTCGTCAGCGAGGGGTGCGAGCGGCTCACCGGCTACGAGCCCGACGCGCTGGAGTCCGGCGAGGTCTCCTGGGGCGAGTCGGTGATCCACCCCGACGACCTCGAGACGGTGAATCGGGTCACCCGCGAGGCGCTGGACAACGGCGACGCCTTCGCCCTGGAGTACCGCATCCTGACGAAATCCGGCGACGTCCGCTGGGTCTCCGAGCGCGGCCACCGCGTCGAGCCCGAGATCCTCGAGGGGTACATCGCGGACGTGAGCGCGCGTCGGCAACTCGAGGAAGAGCTTCGCCGCGAGCGCGGCGACGCCGCCGTCGGTTCGAACGACCGCGACGCTGCCGGTCGTGACACCGAGGCGCCGGACGACGCCTGATCCCCTGCGACCGAACCTGTTTTGAGAGGCGCTTTCTAATCTGTGTGGCGTGACCCGGGTGATCGGCGAGTCGTCGATCCGCGCGCGCCAGCCGGTGCGGCCAGCGGAGGGTCGACCGTGAGCGACGCCGACGACTGGCGCACGGAGCTGGCTGCAGCCGGCGAACTGACGCCCGCGGTCGTCGAGCGCGTCACGGCGATCCACGGCGACCGGGGAGCTCGCGCCATCGAGGCCGTCGCCGAGGGACGCGTCAAGGAGTACCGCGATTTCACGGTCGTCGTCGGCCACTCCGACGAGTACGTCGTCGAGGGGCGGGGCTGCACCTGCGAGGACACGCTGTACAATCTCGACCCCGACGACCCGACCGACCTCTGCTGGCACGCGCTGGCGGCGACGATCGCCGATTCGATCGACGCGGCCGACCACCACGACATGTACTACTCCGACGTCCGCGAGTTTCTCTGAAGGTAGGCCCCCGCGAGCGCTGTCTCCGGCGGCGCCGCCGTTCGGTCCGATAGTTCATCGCCCCCGATTCTCCGGTAAGCGGGGCGTACCGCGGGACGCCGTCGCCCCGACTGCCGACGCGGGAGCGTATACGTCAGTTACCGTTTCGGATGTCCGGTAACCGCCAGTTGCGGTCCGGATAGCCGGAACGTGCCGTCTACTATCCCCCGAATACCTTTCACCCGATTCGCCCCAGCGCAGACCATGCGACGTCGAACGTTCGTCACGGCGTGCGGAATCACGGCACTGGCCGGGTGCTTCGGAGCCGACGAGGACGACCCCGACAACGAGTCGGCCCAGCCCGCGGACGGCCAGGACAACGTGAGTGACGGCAACGAGAGCGGCGGTGGCAACGAAAGCGGCGGCGATAACGAGAGCGACGGGGAGGCCGGCGGCGAGGAGGACCGGCTCGGCGCGACCGATCCCGACCCGATCGAGTACTCGGGGAGCGGCAACGCTCGGACCGAGCCGTTCGCGGCGCGGCCGGGGCTCACCGCGCTGGACGTCGATCCGGTCACCGGCATGGCGGTCGACGTGGTCGATTCGCAGGGAGACGTCTGGCGGTCGCTGGAGTGGGATCTCCGGAACTACCAGGGGCTGGTCCCGGTCGACATTCCGCAGGGACAGTACACCCTGGAGGTCCGGACGGACCGCGACTGGACGATCCAAGTCATCCAGCCGGAGGTCGGCGACGGCGACCTGGTGACGCCGGAGGCCACGCTCGCGGGCACCGAGCCGAAGTATCTCGGTCCGGTCGACTTCTCGGAGGTCGGCTCCGTCGCGATCGACCACGCGGGCGTCGGCGAGTTCTCGCTGAAGCTGTACGACCTGTCCGGCGAGTACCTCCAGGAGCTGTACCACGACCAGGGGATCTTCGAGGCCGACGTGACCGTCGACTACGGCGGCCAGGGCTGGCTCGTCGTCGCCGCGTCGAGCGACTGGGAGATCGCGGTCCAGTCCGACGGCGGCGACACCGAACCGACGGGGACGCGCCAGTCCGAGGACGACGGCGGGGGGAACTCGTCGGGCAGCACCAACACGTCCGGCGGGACCGGGACGAACGCCTCCGACAACAGGTCTGGCGACAACGAGTCGGACGGCGGCGGGCTGTTCTGACGAGTCGCTCGCCTCGTCCCTCGCTCATTTCTCGACGTTTCGCACAAACGGAGAAAGCGTGGCCGCCTGCGATCGCGGTGAGCGGTAGATCAGACGCCCGTCGAGTACCGCAGGATGCCGGCGACGCCGCCGAACGCGTCGTAGAGCTGCTCGCCCTTCTCGAAGTCAGTCGAGATGAACGTGGTGTCGGTGCCGCGCTGCTCGGCGATGTCGATGAGGTGGTCGATGGCGTCCTCGCGGGCGTCGTCCTCCTCGTCGGCTTCGACCTCCTCGCCGCACTCGCTGCAGGTGTGGGTCGGCGTGTTCTTGCGCCGGTCGATCACTTCGCGCTCCTCGTGGCCGTTGGAACACTCGTAGGTGACGACGTCCTTGCGGAGATCCTCGCTGATCAGCAGCGTCTCGACCGAGCCCATGACGAGGTTCCGGCGGGTCTGCTCGAAGCCGTAAGTCGCCTCCTCGCCGCCGTGGAGCTCCTGGAAGAACTCCTCCATCAGCGACTTGTCCTCCATGAGCTCGGCGTCGGCCAGCGCCTCCTCGCCGGCGTCGACCAGGTCGTACAGGCCGGACTCGTCGGTGTAGGAGACGTCGAACTTGCCGAGCACCTTGTCCTGGAGCTCGTGGTGGAGGTAGTCGCCGTCTAGAAATTCGTCTTTCGTCGGCGAGGGGCCGCCCACCAGGATGCCGTCGAGCTCGTGGCGCTCGGCGACGAACAGGTCGTTGGCCATCCCGGCGACCTCCTGGTAGAAGTTGTCGATCGCTTCGAGCCGGAGTCGAGCGAATCGCTGGGCGGACTGGCCCCCTTTTCGCTGCTTGCCGGGCACCAGCGACGTGGCGGACTTGACGGGCTCGACGCGTTTGCCCCGCAGCCAGCCGACGTTGGCCTCGCGCCGGTCGAGCACGATAAGGCCGTACAGCCCCTTGTCGGCCAGCATGTGCTCTAACGGTTCGGTCAGGAACGCCGAGTCGCAGTGGTAGCGGAACGACTCGATGGGCTGGGGCGGGTTCTCCAGCACTTCGGTGACCATCTCGGTGCGCCCGCCGCCGGAGTCGACGGCGCCCGAGAACAGCACGACGCCGTTCTCCGGCGGGTAGGTGTCGAAGTACTTCAGGCGGGCCTTGATCGACGAGAGGGCGTCCTGCACGGCGGTGCGGGTCTGCTTGGACTTGATGTTCGACGCCTCGCTGTGCTCCTGGGTGACGTGGGCGACGACGTCGCTGATCTGCTTGTCCGGCGGCACGTAGATGGTGACGAGCTGAGTCCCCGAGCCCTCGTACTCCTTGAGGTCCTCGATGACCTTCCGGAACTCGTACTTTTTCCGGTCGGACTGTTCGGCGTCCTGCTGACTCATTGTGTGTACTAGCCGCCGGAGCGTGTAAGTATGCTTTGACCTGGCAGCAGGCGGGCGTACGCGAGTCCTCGCGGGACCTGATCGAACGCCCGCGAGCGCCCGTCCGGCGCCCGGTCGCCCGTCGGCGTCGACCGTCGACGCTCGGTCCGGCGCGGCGTCAGGTCGGTGCGGTGATACGACGCGCTCAGCGCCGCCGAGCCGGACGCGCGCGTCCTGCGATGTTTTATTACCCGCGGGTGACTGTGGTCCGGTAACGAATATGTCTGGCACCACGGTCTACGCCGTCGCGAGCGGGAAAGGTGGGGTCGGGAAAACGACGACCACGGTCAACCTCGGCACCGCGCTGGCGGGCGCGGGCAAGCGCGTCGCGATCGTCGACGCCGACCTCGGGATGGCCAATCTCGCGGGCTTCGTCAGCCTCTCGCCCGACGGCCCGACGCTCCACGACGTGCTCGCGGGCGACGCCGACGTCCCCGACGCGACCTACGAGGTGGCCGACGGCATCGCGGCGATCCCCAGCGGCACCGAGCTGGAGGCGTTCGCCGACACCGACGCCACCGGGCTGGGCGAGGCGATCGACCGCCTGCGCGGCGAGTTCGACTACGTGCTGTTAGACGTCGGCGCCGGCGTCAGCCACGAGTCGGTGCTCCCGCTGGGCATCGCCGACGAGGTGCTGCTGGTCTCGACGCCCGAGCCCGCCTCCGTTCAGGACGTCCGCAAGACGATCGACCTGGTCGACCGCGCCGGCGGCTCGGTCGCCGGGCTGGTGGTCACCCGCGGTCGGCCCGACGGCGACGTCTCCCACGAGGAGATCGCCTCGCAGCTCGGCGTCGACCTGCTGGGCTCGATTCCGGAGGACCCGACGGCCCGGGACAGCGTCTACGCCGGGACGCCGCTGGTCGTCCACGAGCCGGAGGCGCCGGCAGCGACGGCCTACCGCCAGCTCGCCGCGACGCTGGCCGACGACGTGGACGTGAACGTGCCGGGCGCCGCTGCTGAGTCGGAAGCTGACGAGAAATCGGACGACGTAACGGAGGACGCCGCGGCCCCCGACGAGCCCGCGGCGGACCTCGCCGATACCGAAGCGGACTCCGACGATACCGAGGCGGACGCCGACGACGCCGAAGCGGACCTCGACGAGGGGGCCGAGGTCGACGGCGTCGCCGCCGCCGAGAGCGCGGCCGAACTCGACGCCGATCCGGCCGCGGCGGAAGCTACCGACGAAACCGACCCCGCCGATCCCGAGGAACCCGCCTCCGAGACGTCCGTGGAGGACGCCATCTCCGAGGTCAACGTGGGCGCCGACGACGAGGCTGACGACGCTGCCGAGGCCGCGAGCGAACCGGAAGGCGCCGTCGCGGTCGGCGGCGACGGGTCGACGGCGCGCGAAGCCGAGGACGATGCGGTCGAGGGCGCCGTCACGATCCCGGACGCCGAAGCTGACTCCGGCGCCGACGCCGAAGCCGACGAGGCGGACGATCCCGTCGAACTCGACGACGACGCGATCCCGTTCTCGGGCGACGACGCGGACGCCGCGTCGTCCGACGAGGACGACGCCGTCGATTCGGCCGAGGACGACGACGATGGAGACGAAACTGACGACGCCGGGGACGCCGACGACGCGGAAGCCGACGACGAAGACGACGACGGCGGCTTCCTCGGCGGTATCTTCTGAACTGGCCGCTCGTCGATTGACGCGCACGATCCATGGACGACGACTCCACCGCGGCGAAAATTCGATCGTTGCTGGGCCGGGTCGCGGGCCACGTGCTGCTGTTCACGGGCGCCTTGCTGACGCCGGCCAGCCTCTGGTTCCTCCTGAACGGTCGCCTCGGCGTCCTCGTCGTCGCCGCCCACCTGTGGGGGTGGCTCTGCTTTCTGGCCGGGCTCTCGCTGATCTACTCGAACTGAGTCACATCGAGCGGGGCGCTTCGACGCCCAGCGCGTCGAGCGCGTTGCCGACGGCGTGGCGCGCGGCCGCGACCAGCGCGAGGCGGGCGTCACGAACCTCGGGGTCGACGTCGTCGCCCAGCACCTGGCACTCGCGGTAGAACGCGTTGAAATCCTCGGCGATTTCGCGGGTGTAGGTCGCGACGACGTGGGGCTGGAGCTCGTCGGCGGCCTCCTCGATCACGGCGGGGAACCGCGCGACCGTCCGGAGCAGATCGCGCTCGTACTCGGTCGAGAGCAGGTCGGCGTCGACGTCGGGGGACGGGTCGTCATCCGCGCCCTCCAGAATCCCGCAGCACCGCGCGTGAACGTACTGGACGTACGGCGCGGACTGGGCCTCGAAGTCGAGCGCCCGGTCCCACTCGAACGTGATCGCCTTGGCGGGCTGCTTGGCGACGATGTCGTAGCGCACCGCGCCGATGCCGACCTGCCGGGCGATCCGCTCGACGTCGTCCTCGTCGAGGTCGTCGTCACGAATCCGGTCGTCGAGGCGGTCCTCGACTTCCTCGCGGGCGCGGTCGATCGCCTCGTCGAGCAGGTCGTCGAGATCGACGCCGGTGCCCGCGCGGGTGGACATCTTCCCCTCGGGGAGGTTGACGTAGGAGTACAGCACCTGTTCGAGCTGGTCGGTGTCGTTGCCCAGCAGCTCCAGCGAGGTCCGGAGCTGGCGGGCCTGCAGGCCGTGGTCCTCGCCGAGCACCGTCACCGCGCGGTCGTAGTTGTCGAACTTCCACTCGTGGTGGGCCAGGTCGCGGGTCGCGTAGAGGCTGGTGCCGTCCGAGCGGAGGAACACGAAGTTCTTCTCGATGCCGTGCTCGCTGAGGTCGAGCTGCCAGGCGTCCTCCTCGTAGACCGCTTCGTCGAACTCCTTGAGCCGCTCGACGAGGTCGTCGACCGAGCCGTCGAACATGAACCGCGTCTCCTTGACGAACTCGTCGAACTCCGCGGGGAGGCGTTCGAGCGACTCGCGCATCCCGCCGAGCACGGTGTCGACGACCTCGCTGATCCGCTCGTAGGTCGCCTCGTCGCCCTCCTCCAGGCCCTGCATGATCGCCTCGATCTCCTGCTCGGCGGTCTCGACGTCGGCTTCGGGCCCCTCTTCGAGGAACTCGTTGCCCTTGCGGTAGTAGCGGACGAGGTCGTAGTCGGCCTTCTCGCGCTCGGGCTCGGACAAGTCCGACTCGTCGAACGTCTCGTAGGCCCAGGTGAACACCGCGATCTGGCGGCCGGCGTCGTTGACGTAGTAGTGCCGGTCGACGTCGTAACCGGCGTAGTCGAGCACTCGCGCGAGCGCGTCGCCGATGATCGGGTTGCGCGCCCGGCCGACGTGGACCGGGCCGGTCGGGTTCGCGCTGGTGTGTTCGAGGACGAGCGACTCGTCGCGATCCGGCAGCGCGCCGAAGTCGTCGGCCTGCGCGGCCTCCAGCGCGGCCTCGAAGTAGCGGTCGCTCGGCAGGAAGTTGACGTAGGGGCCCTGCGTCGTCACGGCGGCGACGTACTCGTACTCGTCGGGGTCGATCTCGTCGGCGACGTCGGCGGCCACCTTCGGCGGCGGCGCGCCGACCTCGCCGGCCAGCCGGAACGCGACGCTCGATGCGAGGACGGCGTCGACGTCGTCCGGCGGCCGCTCGATGCCGAGGTCGTCGGCGGGCAGGTCGAGCGCGGCCAGCGCGTCGGCCAGCGCGGCCTCGACCTCCTCGCGGACGCTGAGGAACATACCACGTCGTATTCGAGCGGCGGATAAAGGCGTGACGAGTTGGGGCGGTCGTGGCCGCGGCACGACGATGCGGTCGCGGCGGCGCCGCGACGCCGAGGGCGCGTCGACATCGTGGCGACGGCGCGACGCCGAGGGCGCACCGGCATCGCGACGCCGGGGACGCCGGGGACGCCGCGGCGCCCGCGCCGACCCGAGCGGGTGCGGAGTCGTCCCGTCGCTACACGGGTTCGGGGTCGAGCACGACGTCCTCCGCGAGGTTCTCGACGTCGTCGCCGGCCGCCAGCGCGTCCAGGCAGTCGGTGACGCTGTAGGAGCCGTCCGGCGCCGAGGAAGGGTAGACGCCGGTGATCTCGCCGTCGCGCCGGATCGCCACGCACAGCACCGGGAGGCTGAGCACCGTGCGATCCCCGCCGGCGCCCGAGCGCTCGCGGAAGAACGGCTCGATCGAGAGCTCGGTCCCGTCGGTCGCCGCGTCGAGTTCCCGGTACGTCTCGACGCCGACGGGCGGGTCGCGGTCCCGCGCCGGGCTGACGGACACCTGGTTGCTCCAGCGGGTCACCGACACCGCCTCGGCCGTCCCCCGATCGCGGAGCTCGCGCATCCGTTCGAGCATCGCCTCCTGCCGGCGCCGGGCGGCGTCGGGGGCGAACGCTCGCATGTACACGTCCAGTTCGAGCGGTCGATCGATATTCTCCATGGTAGTCTCTAACTAGAGCTACGAGAAATTCGCGTAAAGTCCTTTCAGCGATCCCGGTCGACGCCGGTACGGTCGCTCTACGCCGACAGTCGCAATCGCTGCACGGCGTCGTGACGGCGTCCCGCCTACACGTCCGGCTGCTCGTCGATCAGCACGACCGCCTCGCCGTCGATGACCGCCTCGTCGTCCTCGTCGTACACCGCTGTCGCGAGCCGGTAGCGGTGCTCGCCGAGGTCCTCGACGATCTCGCACTCGGCGGTGACCCGTTCGCCGATCCGCACCGGCGCGTTGAACTCCAGATCCTGCGAGAGGTAGATCGTCAGTCCGGGGAGGCGCGCCAGCGCGGCGCTGATCGTCCCCGCGACGAGCGTCCCGTGGACGATGCGGCCCTTGAACCGCGTCCCGTCGGCGAACACGTCTTCGAGGTGGAGGCGGTTCGTGTCGCCGCTGGCCTGCGCGAAGGCGTTGACGTCGCGCTCGACGAGCGGCTTGGAAAAGCGGACGTAGTCGCCGACGCCCAGCTCGTCGTACTCGTCGGTCGTTCGCTCCATCGACCAGCCGGCGTCGCCGAAGGCGACCTCGGCGACGGGCGCGTCCGTCCGTTCGCAGTCCGCCTCCCCGGACTCCCGGTCGATCCCCATCGCGGCGAACAGGGCGTTGTTCGCCTCGACGTAGCTATTTACGGCGTGACGGGAGGCGTCGGTCCACTGCTGGCCGATCGCCATCGGATCGGCTACCTCCGCGTCGGCGTCGTTCCCGCTCATGGCGCGCCACCCCCCGCGGACCGGTTCACTCCGTGAGTCGATACCCCCGAACCGCCGGCACTCGAAGCCTGGGGAACGTTCACAGGTGCCCTACGCGGGCAACCGTCATGTGTTTGTCCCCAAACGCTTTGGTTCCGACCGCTCGCACAGGTGCCCGGAGCGGCGCGCTCGTCACGCTCAAAACCCCGGGGCCCGAACTTCCCGGTATGCACTTCGACCAGCGGACACAGCGCGCGCTGCGCGAGGTCGGCCTCGACGCCGACGAACTGCGGCGCGCCTCGGAGCTCGTCGTCGAGGAGACCGCCGAGACGGCCGCCGAGCTGGAGGCCTTTTTCCAGGCCGCGGACACGCTCTACTCGGATATGGAGATGGCCCACAGCGCCAGCGACTTCCCCGAACACACCGTCGAGTACCTCGATCTGACGACTCACGCCGACGATATGCGGGGCTGGCTGCGCTTCGACTCGTGGGGCGCGTACGTCGAGGACGGCCGCGTGCTCGAGGATGACCTCGTCGAGCTGACGCTCGGACCGACGATCAACGACCGCGTGCAGTTCGCGCCGGATCGCGAGCGGCTCCGATGACGGCGGTTCGGCTGCGCGGCATCTACTCGACCGCGCTGACGCGGCTCCTCCTGGATGCGGACCACGAGGTCGTTCAGGCGTCGCCGCCGATCCGCGAGCGGTTCGACGCCGACCTCGCCGCGGCGCCGGCGGCCGCCGGTATCGCGGACACCGACGACCGGCAGGGCGTCGGCGTCAGCGGCGATCCTGACGCGGTGTCGGAGCTGGTCGGCCTGTTGACCGACGAACTCGCGCGGGATGCGATGGTCTGGTCCGCCCGAGCCCCGCGCGGCGCGGTGTTCGACGGCGTCGTCTCGCGGACGCTCGGCAGCGGCGCCGTCGTCGAACTGGCTGGCGATTCGGAAACCCCCGCGACGCCGGAGCTGGACGCCCGCGCGCCCGACGTCGACGCCGAGGGCTTTCTCCCGTTCGACGACGCCGACGGCTACGTCGACGAGGGCGACAGCCTGCGCGTCCAGGTCCGCGAACCGGCGGCGCCGTGGGGCGACGACCGGCCGCTGCTCGGGACCGATATCGAGGTGCCGGGCGAGCTCGTCTCGCTCGTGCGCGGCGAGGAGGGCGCCAGCGCCGACGCCCGCGGCGAGCGCGGCACCGAACTCGTCCGGACGACCGACCTCCTGCCCGCCGAGGCGCCCGACGGCTGGGGCGTGCGCTGGGAGCGCGACGCCGCCGACGCCGAGATGGACGCGCTCGGTTCCGCGCTCTCGCGAGCCGTCGAGCGCGCCGAGTCGATGGAGGAGACGCTGTCGTCGTCGCCGTCGGAGGGGGTTGCGCCGCGGAGAGTTGTCGCCCCGCAGGCGACCGCGTGGGTCTGGTTCGGTCGCGAGTCGCGGTTCGCGCTCGACGGGCGGCGCCGCGACGTGACGACGACGATGCCGGGCCACCACCGCACGAAGGCCGCCGCGCGGTCGGCCAGCGACGCGGTCGACTTCGTCGAGGCGGTCTGCGCGACGTCCGGTGAGTTCCCCGTCGGCGAGTTTCCCTTCGGCGCCGTCGCCGACCAGTTCGGCCCGCGGGAGGGCGACCGGATCGCGCTGGGCCACGGCAAGCCCGACGGCCGACTCATCACGCTCGGGCGCGGCGAGGTCACGGAGCGCGACGACGACGGGGCGCTGACGCTGCGCCGCGAGATCAGCTCGTCGGGTACGTACGACGCCATCGGCACCGAGCGCGAGCCGGGCGACGTCGCCGTCACGAAGCTCCAGGAGGGTCGCTGGTGGTATCCGACGGTGTACCGGGGCGAGGACGGCGAGCGCAAGGGAACGTACGTCAACGTCTGCACGCCGGTCGAGCTGTTCCCCTCGGTCGCCCGCTACGTCGACCTGTACGTCGACGTCGTCAGGCGCCCCGACGGCGAGGTCGAGCGGGTCGACGCCGACGAGCTCGCGGAGGCGGTTGAGACGGGCTACGTCTCCGAGGAACTCGCCGAGAAGGCCCGGAGCGTCGCCGGCGCCGTCGAGAACGCACTCTAGCCCGCGCCGGCAGGTTACTGTCCGACGCGCGGCAACTCCCCCGGCCTAATTTGAGGGACGCGGTCGACGGTTACGACGGGATGAGTGATTCGGACCAAACGACCGATACACACGGAGAGGAGATCGTCGACCGGCGGCTCGATCCCGATCGCGAGAACCCCGGCGTGCAGATCGCGGAGATCGTCGCCGAACTCGAAGGTGAGGATCCGGCCGACCTGACGACGATGTACGGCTGCATCGACGGGGTGATCGAACACGTTTTCTCGGACCCGCCGTCGCAGGAGGCCCAGCTCGTCGTCGAGTTCACCTACGAGGGCTACCGGATCACGATCGAGCAGGACGGCAGCGTCCGGTTCGTAAAAGTCGGCTGACGCCGATTCCCGTCGGCGAGGGTCACGCTCGTCGAATCACGCCGTAGTGGACGCCGAGCACCTCGACGGTCACCTTGAACAGCCCGATCAGGATCGGCCCGACGAACAGTCCGATCGGGCCGAGCAGGTACGTGCCGCCGACGATGCCGACGAAGATGACCGCCGAGTGCATGTCCGACTGGCGGTCGATCAGGTACGCGCGCAGGTAGTCGTCGGTGATCGCGACCGACGTGAACCCCCAGACGATCACGAACGCGGCGCCCAGCACCCGCCCGCTCGCGAAGAGGAAGACGACCGCGCCACCGAGCACGGGCGCGACGCCGATCACCGGGATCAGCGCCAGAACCATCATCGCGGCCGTGAGCACCCCCGCTTGTGGGACGCCGGTGACGAACAGGCTGACGCCGGCGACGGCGCCCTGGACCGCGGCGACCAGTACGTGGCCCTTCAGGACGGCCCAGGTCATGTCGTCGGCCGCGGCGAACAGCTCGTCGCGCACGTCCGGCGCGAGCGGCGTCACGCGTTCGAGCCACGCGACGAACCGGCGGCCGTCTTTCAGCAGGTAGTACAGCACGAACGTCAGCAGCAGGAATCCGATAAAGGCGTGGAGCCCGGCGCTCGCGATCGAGGTGGCGCTCCCGCCGACGGAGCTCGTCAGTCGGTCGGCCGCGCGCTCCGCGAGCGGTTCGACGGCGATGCCCGCGCCGACGTACTGCGCGAGCAGCCGATCGGCTCGCGCCACGAGGTCCGACCGCGAGACGCCTTCGAGGAGTTCGGCGCCCCGCTGGATCGCGAGCGTGCCGCCCGCCGCGATCGCCGCGACGGTCAGCACCGCGACGCCGACCGCCAGCAGTCCCGCCGAGACGCGCGCGCCGATCCGCGGTGCCAGCCGCCGGTGGATCGGGTGCAGAACGACCGCGAGCAGTCCCGTCAGGAGCAGCCACGAGAGAAACGGCTCGACGAGCAGCCACGTGATCGCCGCGAGCGCGGCGACCAGCGCCCACGCGAACGCCGTACGAGCGTCCATCACTGTCCCCGTCCACGTCGCGCGTGGAATTCGTTGGGGTGGCGCGCGGGCACCAGCGGCTGGCCGTGCGGTGCGTCGATCCTACGGCGCAGCCGCTAAACTGCGGGTTCGAGAGAGAATTGACCGACGATCAGGCGTCGACGTCGTGGTCGGGATCGTCCTCGACGGCGCGCTTCATCGAGTCGCGTCGGGCCTTGGCGTCCCGTCCCGTGGCTTCCAGCAGGAAGTCGTTCTTGGCGTCGACCGCGTCGGCGGCGGCGTCGGCGTTGCCCTCCGCGATGACGTCCTCTGCGTCGCGCTCCTCGAAGTGGACCGCGAGCTTGTTCTTCTTGCCGCTGTATTCGGATGTTCCGGCGACGATCCGCTGGAAGACGGGGTTGTCCGGATCCTCGACGACGTAGAGGTCGTTGCCCTTGAACTCCTGGGTGTCGGTGATCTCGCCGAAGTAGTCTTCGACGGTCGACTCCATGTCCGGGATCCGATCCTCGAGGTGCTCGCCGCGTCGCATCTTGTACTCCTTCATGGTTGGTGGAATCGGTCGGGGCTGATTTACCGGTTACGCTTGGCCGTCAGCGTTCGGCGATGTAGCCGCGGCGGCACTCCGGGCAGATGTCGCCCGCCCGCAGCGACGTGCCGGTGCCGGCCGCGGTGTGGCCGCATTCCGGGCAGACGTACTCGGTCGTCTCGCGCTCGCGGTCGGCGTCGACCGGCGAGGGCGCGCTGTCGGCGCTGGTAAACCCGGTGTCGGCGCTCTCGACCATCTGTCCTTCGCCCTCCGGCGTTCCCTCGGCTTCGGGAGTCAACCCGCCGCCGAACTCGACGTCGTCGGGCTCGCCGCTGGTGGGTTCGGCGTCGAACCCCTCGTCCTCGCCGTCGGCGTCCGGCCACTTCTGGGATGTGCCCTCGGCGTCGTCGCTCCGCCGGGTGTCGTCGGCGTCGGGCCACTCGCCGTGCTCGCGCTCGCTCGGTTCGGAGTTCTCCTCCTCGTCCTCGTCGAGGATCACCGCGTCGTCCTCGGGATCCGTCTCCGGTTCGACCGGGTTCTCGGGATCGCTCGCGGCCTCGTCGTCGCCCTCCGCGACCGACGCCGCCTCGCGGGTGGCCTCGGGCACGGTGTCGTCGGGCCCATCATCGATGATCTCGGCGTCCCGGCCGTCGCCGGCGGCGACCGTCTCACCGTCGGCGTCGACAGCGTCCTCGCTTCCGGCGTCACCCGCCGCGGGACCGTTACTCTCGACGGCAGCGTCCGCGCCGGCGTCCTCACCGCCCGCCGACGCGTCCGACGCTCCGCCCCCGCCCTGCCGGGCCGCCAGCGACGTCACTTCCTTGTTCTCGCTGACGAGCTTCGTCTTCCCGCACCGCGAACACGTCTGCTCCTCGCGGATCGTCACGACCACCTCGCTGCCCTGTTCCTCTCGCTCTCGCTCGACCTCGCTGTCGCCGAAGCTGTGTCCGAGAAGCGAACACCTGAGACCCATTGCCATCGCCTACCCAACCGGGCCGTAAAAAGTTGCCGCTGGCCGCGTTCCGGCGCCGGCTCGGCGTCGCACCCGATCCGCGTCGCGGTACGGAGCGTCGGCGCCGCCGAAAATATCAAGAAACTTGGAATAAGGTAAAACCACAGGGGAGGTATGTACCAGACATGAGAGTACGGCGGGAGTACCGCGACCGGGACGCGACCGAGGTCGAGGTGCTCGACGCCCTCGTCGACCGGCCCGACGACGGCATGACGGTGTTCGAGCTCCGGTCGCACGCGGACGTGAGCATCCACGACATGGAAGGGGCGCTGGAATCGCTCAAGGACGACGGGCTGATCGACGTCGAAAACGAGGCTGATCGTACAGTGATCAAGCCGGCCGACCACGTCGTTCCCGACCCCGAGGAGGCCGACGGGAACCGATCGTTCTACGAGGAACTTCGCGAGCGGCTCCCGTTCTGACGCCGAGCGACCACCGTTCTGAAGCGCGAGCCTTTTTCGGACAGGGTGCGGAGTACCACCCATGACAGTTATCGGCCCGGTCCACGAGGATCACGGCGCCGTTTTCGGCGAGCGCGGCGGCCGGCGCGTCGTCCGCAACTTCGGGCGCCCCGAGCGCGAACAGCGGGCGGTCCGGAACGTCGTCGGGCTGATCGAGATGGCCTACGGCGTCGTCGTGGTCGAGGGATCCGACCGCGTCGACTACGTCGACAACGTCGTCTCGAACCGCGTGCCCGACGCCGACGGCGAGGGGTCGTACGCGCTCGTGCTCGACCCGCAGGGCGGCGTCGAGACGGACATGTACGTGTACAACGCCGGCGAGCGCCTGCTACTCTTCACGCCGCCCCGGCGCGCCGGCCCGCTCGCGGAGGACTGGAGCGAGAAGGTGTTCGTCCAGGACGTCGAGATCCGCGAGGCGACCGACGAGTTCGCCGTGTTCGGCGTCCACGGCCCGAAAGCCACCGAGAAGGTCGCCAGCGTGCTCAACGGGTCGAGCACGCCCGACCAGCAGCTTACGTTCGTCCGCGGGTCGATGGGCGACGTCGGCGTCAGCGTGCTCCGGACGGACGCGCCGACCGGCGACGAGGGGTACGAGGTCGTCGTCGCGGCCGACGACGCCGACGACGTCTACGAGATCCTCGAAACCCAGGGGATGAACGCCGCGCCGGTCGGCTACGACGCCTGGGACGCGCTCACGCTGGAGGCGGGGACGCCGCTGTTCGAGACCGAACTCGAAGGCAACATTCCCAACGTCGTCGGACTCCGGAACGCGCTGGACTTCGAGAAGGGCTGCTACGTCGGCCAGGAGGTCGTCTCGCGCGTCGAGAATCAGGGGCGGCCGAGCAAGCGCCTCGTCGGGCTGACCTGCGAGACGGTTCCCGAAGGCGGCGCGGCCGTGTTCGACGGCGACAGCGCCGTCGGCGAGATCACGCGGGCGGTCGACAGCCCGACCGTCGGCGAGCCGATCGCGTTCGCGCTGGTGGAGTTCGGCGTCGGCGCCGATGCCGACCTGACGGTCCGCGTCGGCGGCGAGGAGGTCGCCGCGACGCCGGTCGAACTACCGTTCTACGAGGGAACTGATCGATCCGCCCGGCTGCCGTCGTACTGACCGTCGCTCTTTTCGCGACCGATCGGGACGCCAGCCACGCTCGGGACATCAGCCTCGTTCAGGACGTCAACCACGCTTTCAGCTGCTCGCGCGAGAACAGCGAGGTCGGCCGGTCCATGTGGACGCCGATCTCGCCCGAGAGCGCACCCAGACCCAGCCGCTGGACCGGCTCGGGCAGCGAGTACGCCCGGCGAAGCAGATGTCCGAGCCGGATCTCCCGCGACAGGTCGTCGCGCCACGCGCTCTCGTAGTCGGCGAGCGTCGGCGGCCAGTCCGGATCGATCCGTTCGACGGCGTGGTCGGCCGCGGTCATGCCGTAGAGGATGCCGCCGCCGGTGAACGGCTTCGTCTGGGCCGCGGCGTCGCCCAGCAGGAACCCGCGCCGCGAGGTGACCGTCTCGGGTGGGCCGATCGGGATCGCGCCCGAACACCGGTTTTCGAGTTCGACGCCGTAGCCCGCCTGCAGTTCCTCGAACAGGTCGCGGACGCCGTCGCCCGGCGGCGCAGCCAGACCGTACTCCACGCCGGCGTCGCCCCGGGGGATGCGCCACGCGAAAAAGCGCGGCGCCGAGAGGTGGACGTCGACGAAGTCCTGGTGGTCCGGTGCAGGGTCGAACCCCAGCACGCCGTGGAGCAACTCGCCGGGTTCGGGGAGGCCGAGCTCGTCGCGCACGCGCGACCGCGGACCGTCGGCCCCCGCGACCATCTTCGCCGCGACCGTCTCTGTTCCTTCGGGCGACTTGACCGTCAGCTCGACGCGATCCTCGTACTCGTCGACGCCGGTGACGGTGTGGCGCTCGCGAACGTCGGCGCCGGCGTCGCGAGCGAGGTCGGCGAGGTGTCGATCCAGTCCGACGCGGTCGATCACGTTCGAGACCGTCTCGTCCTTGTAGAACGGGTGCGAGTCTTCGGCATCGAACTGCGGGCCGCCTTTGCGCGCGCGCTCGTCGGCGTTGCCGTTCCGACCGCTGTCCCCGTTCTCCGCCGCTCCGGCGACGTGGAATCGGGCCCCGCGGACGCGATTTTGAAACAGCTCGTCGCGCGCGTCCGGCCCAGTAAACCCCCAGACGTCGGTGCTGACGTGGCCCGAACAGGCCAGCGGCTCGCCGACCCGTCCCTTCTCGAAGGCGACCACGTCGTACCCCTCCTCGGCGGCTCGCCGGGCGAACCGCGCTCCGGGGGGTCCGCAGCCGACGACGGCGAAATCGTGCATCTCCGGTCCGGTGTGTCAGGCCGCGCGAGTAAATACCTTCTCGATTTCGAGGCCGACGGCCGAACGGCGCCGCACGTTTATATCCGAAGCCGAGGCGACGCTCCGGCGTGCTCTGAGCTTCGCCGCGGAGGGGCCCGCGATCGTACGGCACTCCCTTCCGCGGATCGTCGCCCGTGCCGTCTGTTCGCCATTCCCGTCGGTCTCACTCGCCGACCACGGCCAGCCCGCGGGCCGTCGCGTCGTCGAATCGATCGGGCCACGCGACGCCCACGCGCTCCCAGCTGTCGCCCGCGTCCGCGGTGCGGAACAGTCCGGTGTTCGAGAGCGCCCAGAACTCGCCCGCCTCGCGGCCGGCCGACAGCACGTACCGGTAGGTTCCCTGCCCGGTCGGTAGTCCCGCACCGGAATCGTACTCGTCGCCGATGCGGCGCCACGCGGCGTCCTCGCCTCCGCCTCGCTTCCGGTAGACGTAGGACTCCCCGACGCGGTGAGCGCTGTTGGCGCCGCTGGCCGCCGCGACGAGCACCGTGTCGGGGTCGCCCGGATCGACGGCGACGCTCCAGACGTAGCGGTGCTCTAACCCTTCCTGCGGGTGCTCCCACGCCAGCCCGCCGTCGGTCGACTCTGCGTAACCGTCGCCGGCCGCCGAGTAGACGCGGCCGGGCGCGTCGGGATGGGTGGCGAGCGCGTGGTTGTCCCGCCGAGACCCCTCCGGCCGGTCGGTCCACGTCTCGCCGCCGTCCTCGCTGACCAGCAGGGCGCCCGCCTCGATCCCGACGTATACGCGCTCGGGATCCGTCGGATCGAGCTCGATCCAGCGCACGTGATGTGTCGAGGGGCGGGGCGGGAACGACCACTCGTCGGCCGAGGGGAGGCTCGTCAGCGCCGGCAGCTCGCGCCACGTCTTGCCCGCATCGGGCGATTTGAACAGTCGGCTGGGTTCGGTTCCGACCCACACCTCTCGCGGGTCGTGCGGACTGACCCGGACCGCGGTGACGGCGTCGGGCAGCGACTCGGCGCCGACGCGCTCCCAGGACCTGCCGTCGATCGTCCGGTGCAGCCCGGATTCGAACGTCCCGCAGAAGGCGTGTTCGGCCGCCGCGTCGAGGCACTCGATCCGGTGCTCGACGAGGCCCTCGGTCGTTCGCCACTCCCCGTCGTCGCTTTCGGTTGCGAGCACACCGTCCCGCATGGCCGCGTACACTGTCATGCGTTCACGTTCGTCCCGCATCCACATGAGTGGTCACCCGATCGAGGCCGACCGAACGGAGCCCAACAGAAAGAGCGCGCATCGAACGACGCTGCCGGCCGGTCGCGGGAACTGAACTCGACGCCGCTACTGTCCCGTGACGCCGTCGTCGGACTCGGCGTCGACGCCGGAGTCGGGCTTCCCCCCGCGGCCGCGACGCCAGATGCCTTTCAGCGGCGCGCCCAGCTTCTTCGCCCAGCCCAGCTTCAGCAGGCCGTACTGCGTGAGCGTCCCGGCGACGGCCACCGCGGCGAAGGGCACGCCCGGCTCGATCAGCACGGGTGAGGGATCTAACGAGGACGCCGCCTCTGTGAACGCGTCGACCGTCCAGGCCTGCGTCGCCAGCGCCGCTCCCAGCAGCGCGGTGAGGACCGGGAGCACCTTCTTGAATAGGAGCCCGCAGATCGCCGCACCGGCGATGCCGCCCAGTATCGTCGGCCCGATCGTGCTGATGGCGACGTTCCCACCCTCCAGTCCGACGATCATCGCCGCGACGTACGATCCCAGCACGAACCCGGGGATCATCGCGACCGTCGTGATCACCGAAAACAGCAGGAACACGCCGACGAGGGCACCGACGAGCGCGCCCGCGGCCATCGTCATCGGCTCGGGCGCGACCGCGCTGGCCAGCAGGTAGCCGCCCGAGCCGCCGGCCAGTAGCCCGACGGCCGCGACGGTGTACTTGAACAGCGCCGCACCGGCGAACGCGAGCACGAGCCCGCCGACGACGAGCGCGATTTCGATCGGAGTCATGGCCCCATATTGGTAGCCAGATCGCAAGTATCTTTGGCTATTCATAATTCAAACGTAACAGTAGTAGCGCGGGGGCTCCCGGTTCGTCGGTGGCGGCGAAAACGGATCGGCGTCGGCGAGTTCGGGTCGTGCCGGCGCCGTCAGTCGGCGCCGTGACGCTCGTTCCACCCGCAGTCGCGGCAGTGGACGGTCCCGCCCGCGTCGACGAGTTCCGCGCCGCAGGCGATACACGCGGTCCCGTTGATTTCGGCCATCGGGATCGGCGAGCGGAGATTCTGATCGCCTTCGGTCGATCGGCCCGGGGACCCGCCTATGGACGGCCCCGGAGTTATTGGGGCGACCGTTCCAGAGCAGATATACGCATTCCCGTGTTCCGCAGCCTACGTGAGCAGATGCTGACCGTACGTTCTCTCCCTGCCATCTCGGGCGACGCGACGCCCGGGACGCTCCCGAGCAGCGCCGACCGGCGATCGAGCGCGGACCGAGCGTCGGTGAGCGCCGCGTGACCGCGGGCGCGGCGCCGACGGAGCGCGCGGGCGTCGAGCGGTGGCGCGAGTACGTCTTCGCGCTCGCCCCGCTGACCGCCGCGATGCTGTGGGGCGGAATGTACGTCGTCAGCAAGTGGGGGTTCGAGACGATCCCGCCGCTGACTCTCGGGTTCGCGCGCGTCTCGGTGGGCGCGGTCGCGCTGCTGGCGATCGTGCGCTACCAGTATTCGGACCGAACGTTCTCGCGGCGCGACGCCGCGCGATTTTTCGCGCTGGCGTGCTGGGTGACCGGCACCACCGCGGCCGGGTTCGTCGGCACCGACCTGACGTCCGCGAGTCAGGGCGCGCTGCTGACCGTCGTGACGCCGGTGTTCACCGTCGTCCTCGGCGTGGCGGTACTGGGCGAGGCGATCACGCGACGCCGGATCGTCGGGATGGCGCTGGCGACCGCGGGCACGGTCGTCGTCGCGGTGGGCGAGCACGCCGGCAGCGTCGCCGGCGTCGACGGCCGGGGCGTGCTGGCGCTCCTGGCGGCGGCGCTGACCTGGGCCGCGTACACGGTCTGGGGGAAGCCGCTCGTCCGCCGCTACTCGGCGCTCGAGACCGCGGCGTACTCGACGGCGCTCTCGGTGCCGCTGTGCGGGCTGCTGGCGGCGGCGGAGCTCACGGCGCTGGGCATCTCGCCGACGGAGCTACCGCGGTCGCTCTCGACGCTCGGCGCCGTCCTCTATCTGGGCGTGGCGGCGACGGCCGTCGCCTGGTACCTCTGGTACAAGGGGATCGAGTACGTCGACACCGGCACCGTCGCGGTCTTCATTTTCCTCCAGCCGGTGGTCGGGACCGCCCTGGGCGCGGCGTTTCTCGGCGAGCAGGTCGGGACCGCGTTCGTCGCCGGCGGCGTCGTGATGAGCTACGGCGTCTACCTCGTGAGCAAGGATCGCGGGACGTGACGCCGCGTCGCGGGGAGCCGGCGGGAACGACGACGCCGCGTCGCCGATCGATCGAGAGAACGACGCCGATGTTCAGTCGTCGTCCGCGACCGCTGCCGCCTTCTCGCGGTCCGAGCGCGGTCCCTTCAGGTCGACGTCAGGAAGAAGATCGCGAAGGTAGCGACCGGTGTGGGAGTCGTCGTTCCGCGCGACTTCCTCCGGCGTCCCCGCGGCGACGATCCGGCCGCCGTGCTCGCCGCCCTCGGGCCCGAGATCGAGCACGCGGTCGGCGTTCTTGACGAGGTCGAGCTCGTGCTCGACGACGACGACCGTGTTGCCGTTGTCGGTCAGGCGCTGGAGCACGTCGATCAGCTTGCGCTCGTCGGCCGAGTGCAGCCCCGTGGTGGGTTCGTCGAGCAGGTACAGCGTCTCGCCGGTCTGCTTTTTCCCCAGCTCCTCGGCGAGTTTGATGCGCTGGGCTTCGCCGCCCGAGAGCGTCGTCGAGGGCTGGCCGAGCTTCATGTAGTCGAGGCCGACGTCCTTCAGGAGCTTGAGCCGGCGCTCGATCCGGGAGTCGTGCTCGAAGAAGTCGTAGGCCTCCTCGACGCTCATCTCCAGCACTTCGGCGATCGTCTTGCCCTTGTACTCGACGTCGAGCGTCTCGTCGTTGTACCGGGCGCCGTCACACTCCTCGCAGGGGACGTGAACGTCCGAGAGGAAGTTCATCTCGATCTTGACGGTGCCCTGCCCGCCGCACTCCTCGCAGCGCCCGCCCTTCACGTTGAACGAGAACCGGCCCTTCTCGTAGCCCCGCTGCTTCGAGAGCTCGGTCTGGGCGAACAGCTCGCGGATGTGGTCGAACACGCTGGTGTAGGTCGCGGGGTTCGAGCGCGGCGTCCGGCCGATCGGACTCTGGTCGATCAGGCGCACCGTCTCGATCGCGTCGAGTCCCTCGATCGCGTCGTGATCGCCGGGGTCGACCGACGTGTTGTCGTTCATCTCTCGGGCCAGCCCCTTGTACAGCACGTCGTGCATCAGGGTGGACTTGCCCGAGCCCGAGACGCCGGTGATCGCGGTGAAGCAGCCGACCGGCAGATCGACGTCGAGGTCGGCGAGGTTGTGCTGGCGCGCCCCCTCGATCGTGATCGTTCCCTCGGGCTCGCGGCGCTCGTCGGGCACCGGGATCTGCTCGCGGCCGGCGAGGTAGTCGCCGGTGATCGACTCGTCGACGGCCATGATCTCCTCGGCGTCGCCCTGGGCGACGATCTCGCCGCCGCGCTTGCCCGGGCCGGGGCCGAGGTCGATGACGTTGTCGGCCTGCCGCATCGTCTCCTCGTCGTGCTCGACCACCAGCAGGGTGTTCCCGAGATCGCGCAGTTCCTTGAGCGTGCTCAGCAGGCGGTCGTTGTCGCGCTGGTGGAGCCCGATCGAGGGCTCGTCGAGCACGTACAGCACGCCGACGAGGCCCGAACCGATCTGGGTCGCGAGCCGGATGCGCTGGCTCTCGCCGCCAGAGAGCGTCGAGGCCTCGCGATCGAGGGTCAGATACTCCAGGCCGACCTCGCACATGAACCCGAGGCGGGCGCGAATCTCCTTGAGGATCTCCTCGGCGATCTTCCGGTCGCGGGCGCTCATGCCCGCTTCCATCCCCTCGAAGTGCTCCAGCGCGTCGCCGATGCTCATCCGGTTGACCTCGCTGATGCCCGTGTCGTCCACGAGCACGGCGCGCGAAGCGTCCTTCAGGCGCGTGCCGTCGCAGGCCGGACACTGAGTGACCGACATGTAGTCCTCGATGTGCTCGCGCGTGCCGTCGCTGTCGGTCTCGACGTACCGACGATCGAGGTTCGGGACGACGCCCTCGAAGCGCTTGCGCTTCCGGCGGGTGCCGTTTTTGGTCTGGCGCTTGAACAGCACCTGCTCGTCGGTGCCGTAGAGGAACTGCTCGCGCACGTCCGCGGGCAGGTCCTCGAACGGCGTCTCCAGCGAGACGTCGAAGTGCTCGGCGACGGCGTCGAGCCGCGTCCGGTAGTACGATCGCTGGTAGCTCCAGGGCTCGAAGACGTGCTTGAGCGGCTTCGAGGGGTCTTGCACGACCAGGTCCTCGCTGACTTCCTTGGTCTCGCCGATCCCCTCGCACTCCGGGCAGGCGCCGTGGGGCGAGTTAAACGAAAAGGAGCGCGTCTCGATCTCGGGGAGGTCGATGCCGCACTCCGTGCAGGCCAGATCTTCCGAGAACTCGACGACGAGGCGCTCGTCGGCCGAGTCGTCCTTCTCGCCGCCGACGCCGAGGTCGCCCGTCGAGCGCGCCGTCGCGCCGACGTCGACGTCTTCCGGCGGATTCGGAAGGATCACCTTCATGACGCCCTCGGCCTCCTCCAGTGCGGTCTCGACGGAGTCGGCGATCCGCGAGCGCGCTTCGGCGGATATCTTCACGCGATCGACGATCACGTCGATCGTGTGGTCGTAGTTCTCGTCCAGTTCCGGCCTGTCCATCGTGAGGTCGTGTTCCTCGCCGTCGACCTCGACCCGGGAGTACCCCTCCGAGACGAGTTCGTCGAACAGGTCCTCGAACGCCCCCTTCTGGTCGCGGACGACCGGCGCCGCGAGCTTGGCTTTCGTGCCCTCGGGCAGGTCGAGCAGCCGAGACACCATATTTTGGGCGCTCTGCTCGCCGACCTCCTGACCGCACTCGGGACAGTGTGGCGTCCCGACGCGGGCGTACAGCAGGCGCAGGTAGTCGTGCAGTTCGGTGACGGTCCCGACCGTCGATCGCGGGTTGTTCGCCGCGTTCTTCTGGTCGATCGAGATCGCGGGCGACAGCCCCTCGACCGTCTCGACTTTCGGCTTGTCCATCTGGCCCAGGAAGTTCCGCGCGTACGCCGACAGGCTCTCGATGTACCGTCGCTGGCCCTCGGCGTACACCGTGTCGAACGCGAGCGAGGACTTCCCCGAGCCGGACAGCCCGGTGACGACGTTGAACTGCTCGCGGGGAATCTCGACGTCGAGGTCCTTCAGGTTGTTCTCCTCGGCACCCCGGACCTCGATGTACTCCTTGCTCATCTATAGGCCAGCAAGCGGCTAAGCGAATGAAGGGCTGTCGGTTGCGGATGCTTGCGCGGTGAAAGTGGTCGTCGCGGCGACGCGGCTCGGCGCCCACTCGCCGACGCCGACTTACAGGTCCCCCTGCAGCACGACCTCCTCGCCCACGTGGTCGACCATGTCCCCCGTCACCCGGTAGTCCTCGTCGTCCGCGTCCTCCCAGCCGATCTTCGACATCACCTGCTCGGCGAGGCTCGGGTTCGGATCGACGTGAGCCGTTCCACCTTCGACGCTGGCGACGACGCCCAGTTCCTTCCCGTTGGCTCCGACGACCGTCTTCCCGACCGCGTCGTCCGTGAGTTCGGTCATGCACGACCGACTACGACGGACGGACGCTTAGTTCCGGGTCCCGATCCGCCGTCGACCCCGTTACCGCGACTGAGACGACTGCGAAAATTCAAGTGCGATGCGCGGGGAAACGACGTCCATGGCAACCGCAGGTGACGGGTCGATCAGCGGGATCGACCTCACAGACAGCGAGTACCAGGTCGTCCAGTCGATGATCCGGAACAAGTACAGGGCCACCGACGCGGCCGGCAACGTCGTCCTCCGGGGGAAACAGAAGATGTTCAAGATGAAAGAGGAGTTCCCGTTCGTCGACGCCGACGGCGAGGAGGTCTTCACCGTCAAGGCCGGCGGCATCATCGACGTCGCGGGCAACTACGTGCTCTCGGACGCCGAGACCGGCGAGGACGTCGTCATCCTGGACAACGACTACTCGATCTTTCAGGACACCTGGACGATCCGGGACGCCGACACCGAGGCCAAGATCGCCCAGATCGACTCCCGGGGCGCGCTGACGACCATCGCGCGCCACTACCTCCCCTTCGGCGCGCTGATTCCCCACAAGTACGAGATCACCGATCAGGACGGCGACCACGTCGGCGATATCTCGGGACACGTCTCGATCAAGGACAAGTACGACATCACGATCGACGACGCCAGCGACGTCCCCAAGGAGTCGGTCGTCGCCGCCGCGATGGTCATCGACGCGATCCAGAACCACTGACCCCGGTTACTGCGTCGTGACGCCGATTCTGCCGTGGCGTCGTCACGCCGGAGCGGCGTCAGTAGCGGCTATTCGACGATGGTTCCGTCGGACGCCGTCGCTGGGGAGCGAAAGACCGGCAGAGAGGAGTAAGCCCCCTTCTGTTCTTCCCGGCATTCGGCTGAGCGTCGGCGCCCGCGTCCGGGCTACCTTGCGGCGCTTGCGCGCCGGGGCGCCGACTTGCACCGGCGAGGATTCGCCGTTCCATCGATCCTCGACCCTCACTCCTGGGTGGGTTAGCTTCCCGTCGCTTGTTCGCGATCGCTTTTTCGCTCGGGGGTCGCGCACCGCATCGGTCGGGCCGAGACGTGTCGTTTCTGTTCCAGAGCCGGCGGTCTCCCGCCCCGGGCTTGTGCCCGGTCGCCTGCCCGGACGGTGGGGGGACTTTCCTCACGCGCCCCGGAGGGCTCGCGGAGGCCGGGCTCTCTCTACCGACTCGACGGTACGCCCCTCCGTCGTTTAAGGGTGTCGCGGCGGAGCGGTCGGCCGCCACCGCGGACGGACGCCGCTGCTGGACCTCGTGGCGATCGGCAAAAACGGAAAACGGTTCGCGAACGGCCGAGTTCAGAACTTCTCGAGGTAGCTGTCGATCTCCCACTCGGAAACCTCTGCCTTGTATTCGTCGTACTCGGACTGCTTGGCCTGGATGAACTTCTCGGAGACGTGCTCGCCGAGCGCGTCCTGGATGACTTCGTCCTGTTCGAGTTCGTCGACGGCGGCGCCGAGGTTCGGCGGCAGCGTCTCGATGCCGTACTCGTCGCGTTTCTCCTCGTCGAACTCGTAGATGTTCTCCCGGACCGGGTCCGGACAGTCCAGCTCGCGCTTGATCCCGTCGAGGCCGGCCTTGACCATGACGGCCAGCGCGAGATAGGGGTTACACGACGGGTCGGGCGAGCGCAGCTCGATCCGGCTGGCTGCGGGCGCGCGGGCCGCCGGCTTGCGGATCAGCGCCGAGCGGTTCACGTCCGACCAGGCGATGTAGACGGGCGCCTCGTAGCCCGGCACCAGGCGCTTGTAGCTGTTCACGGTGGGGTCGCAGACGGCCGTCAGCGCGGGCGCGTGGTCGAGGATGCCGGCGACGAACTGCTTGGCGGTCTCGCTGAGGTTGAACTCGTCGTCGGTGTCGTGGAACGCGTTCTCGCCGTCGGTCGTAAAGAGCGAGAGGTGCGTGTGCATCCCCGAGCCGTTGATGTGGGCGATCGGCTTGGGCATGAACGTCGCGTGGACGTCGTTGACCTCTGCGGTCGCGCGGACGACCGAGCGGAAGGTAGCGATGTTGTCGGCCGTCGAGAGCCCGTCGTCGTACTTGAACGCGATCTCGTGCTGGCCTTCCGCCACTTCGTGGTGGGAGGCCTCGACCTCGAAGTCCATCGCTTCGAGGTTGTAGATGATCTCCCGGCGCAGATCGGAGGCGAGGTCCTTCGGTGCGAGATCGAAGTAGCCGCCGGCGTCGTGGGTCTCGGTGGTGGCGCGGCCGTCCTCGTCCTTGTCGAAGACGAAGAACTCCGGTTCGGGGCCGGCGTTGACCGTGTAGCCCATCTCCTTCGCTTCCTCGAGGACGCTCTTGAGCACCGAGCGCGGGTCGCCGCTGAACGGCTCGCCGGTCTTCGTGTCGATGACGTCGCAGATCAGGCGCGCGGCTCGTCCGTCTTCGGTGTCGCGCCACGGGAGGACGGCGAACGTCGAGGGGTCGGGCACCAGGCGCATGTCCGATTCCTGGATGCGGACGAACCCTTCGATCGAGGAGCCGTCGAAGTAGATCCCCTCGGTGAACGCCTTCTCGGCCTGCCGGGCCGGGACGGAGACGTTCTTCACAGTGCCGAGAATGTCGGTGAACTGTAGGCGGAGGAAGTCGATGTCCTCCTCGTCGATCCGATCGAGTACGTCCTGCTCCGCGGAACTCAGGCTTCCACTTGTCATGGTGTGTTGTCAGTGTATCCGTAGATGCCCGGTACTAAAGGGCTGCCGTTCTTCGCAAATATGCCGCCCTCGCCGTGAAAGTGGATATTCGTAAAATTCTAATGGGTGGGGTGAGTGAGGTAGGGTAATGACGTACGAAAATCTCGACGCGAAACTAGTGAATGCACTGTTGGACGACGGTCGCGCGAGCCTGCGCAGCCTCGCCGAGGAACTCGACGTCTCGGTGACGACGGTGTCGAACCACCTCAGCGACCTCGAAGAGGACGGCGTCATCGAGGGGTACACGCCCAAGATCAACTACAACGAACTGGAGTTCGACGTCACCGCGGTGATCCAGCTCAAGGTCGAGGGGAACGCCCTGCCCGACATCACCGATCGGCTCGACCAGCAAAAGCAGATGACCAGCGTCTACGAGGTCACCGGCGGCTACGACATCATCGCGATCGGCAAGTTCGAGGACACCGACGGGATGAACGCCCAGATCAAGACGCTGCTGACCGACCCCGACATCAAGGAGTCCAACACCAGCGTCGTGCTCAACGCGACCAGCGAGAACGAGCAGTTCGAGCTCGACGTCGAGGAGTAGCACGGCTCCCGACTTCCCACTTTTCGTTGCCTACAGTTCGACGCCGTAGCTGCGCGTCGCCTCGCGGCCCGTTCCGGGAGTTGTCGTCGACGCGTCGACGATTTCGGGCGTCTCAGACGAACTCGGGGGCGATCGGATACGTCCACGCGGTCCCGTCGACCGCTTTGTACGTCGCCCAGATGCAAAACGCCGTATCCAGCAGTACCAACACTCCGACGCCCAGAACGAGCAGAGCGCCGAGCGCGCCGCCGAGCCCTGCGAGCGCCAGCCCGCCCAGTATCGTCGCGACGACGAGGAAGAATATGTGCCAGTTGAGCGCGTTTCGCGCGTTGGTCTTTGTGAACTCGTCGCTCGCGAGCAGGTAGACGATTCCGGCGCCGACGACCGAATAAAACAGGCCGAAGAGGTGAACGACGACGGCGAGGATGCTCGTCTCTCCGTCGGTCGTTTCAGTCTGTCCCATGCAGGCAGAATTTTGCACGGCATCAAAAAACGTCGGAAATCCGCGTCGGCGCCGCGCAGGTGGTGATGCGATCCGCGTCGAACCGAGCTCGTCTCGCGGCTTCGCCGCTCGACTATCCGAGGCGACTACGTCGCCTCGCTTTGCTCGCGGGCGAGGCCCGCTCTCTTTTTGTCGGCTCTCGCTTCACTCCGAGCCGAGCTTGTCTCACGGCTTCGCCGTTCGACTCATCGAGGTTCTCACTTCGCTCCGAACCTCGCTTACATCATGCCGCCCATGCCGCCGCCCATACCGCCCATGCCGCCGGGCGCGCCGCCGGGACCGCCCTGCTCGTCGTCGCCCTTGTCGGTCGACAGCTCGCCGGCGGAGATGATGTCGTCGATCTTGAGCACGAGGTTCGCGGCCTCGGTGGCAGACGAGAGCGCCTGCTCCTTGGCGTGTGCGGGCTCGACGACGCCGGCGTCGAGCGTGTCCTCGACCTCGCTGGAGAACACGTTCAGGCCGGCGCGCTGCTGGCCGTCCTCGTGGGCGGCGCGCAGGTCGACCAGCGTGTCGATCGAGTCCAGACCGGCGTTGCCGGCCAGCACGCGTGGGACCAGTTCCAGCGAGTCGGCGTACGCCTCGACGGCCAGCTGCTCGCGGCCGGAGACGCCGTCGGCGAAGTCGCGCAGGCGTCGCGCGACCTCGACCTCGATGGCGCCGCCGCCGGCGACCACGCGACCGTCCGAGACGGTCTGTGCGACGACGTCGAGCGCGTCGTTGACGCCGCGTTCGAGCTCGTCGACGACGTGGTCGGTCGAGCCGCGCAGCAGCAGCGTCGCGCCGTGGCTGTCGTCGCCGGTGACGTAGAACAGCTCGTCGGCGTCGTCGCGGGTGACGTCGCCGTGGCCGAGGTCGTCGGCGCCGGCGCTGGAGAGGTCGGAGACGACGTTGGCGTTCAGGACCTCCTTGAGGAACTCGATGTCGGACTTCTTCGCGCGGCGGACGGCGAGGATGCCCTCCTTCGCGAGGTAGTGCTGGGCCAGGTCGTCGATGCCCTTCTGGCAGAACACGACGTCGGCGCCCGTGTCGACGATCTGCTGGACCTTCTCCTTGAGCTGGTCCTCCTCGCGGTCGAGGAACTGCTGGAGCTGGCTCGGGTCGGTGACGTTGACCTCGGTGTCGACGTCGGTCTCCTCGACCTCGACCGCGGAGTCCAGGAGGAGCACGTCGGCGTCGGTCGCCTCGCTGGGCATGTTGTCGTGGACGGGGTCTTTGTCGATGACGGCGCCCTCCAGCAGGTCGGAATCGCCGGCCGAGCGGCCGGTCTGGGTCTCGATCTTGAGGAACTCCAGGTCGACGACGCTCTCGCCGTCCCCGTTCTCGACGGTGACCTGGCGGACGGCGTCGACGATCAGCTGGCTGAGGTGCTCCTTGTTGAGCTCGGCGCCCTTGCCGGTCATCGACGTCTCGGCGACCGAGCGAAGCAGCTCCTCGTCGGAGGCGTCGACGTCCTCGGCGATGTCGTCGACCTCCTCGCGGGCCTGCTCGCTCGCGAGGTGGAAGCCTTTGATGATCGCCGTCGGGTGGATGTCCTGCTCGAGGAGATCCTCGGCGTTCTTCAGGAGCTCGCCCGCGATGGCGACGGCGGTCGTGGTGCCGTCACCGGCCTCGTCCTCCTGCGTTTCGGCGACTTCGATGATCATCTCGGCCGTCGGGTTGTCGATGTCCATCTCCTGGAGGATGGTGACGCCGTCGTTGGTGATTGTGACGTCGCCCATCGAGTCGACGAGCATCTTGTCCATCCCCTTCGGGCCGAGCGTCGAGCGGACGGACTCCGCTACCGCGCGCGCGGCGGCGATGTTGTAGTCCTGCGCGTCCCGGTCCTTGACGCGCTGGGAGTCCTCGCTCATCACGATCATCGGCTGTCCCTGCTGCATTCGCTGGCTCATAGTCGGTCGAATGATTGAATGTGATTCTATATAAACTCTTTGAATCTCCGGTGGCCAACCGCACCTCACGACACAGTGTGAATCGTCCACGCAGGAGTCCCCTGCGGTGGTTCAGTGCGTTCGACGACGAACGAGCGGACATCGGCGCCGGGCGCTGATCGCGGCGGTAAAGCCAACGTTTATGTATCTCCTGTGCTGGCGCTCGGAGTAGCCCGCCACGTGCGTCGCGCGCGTTCATCTCTCCCGAGCGACCCGCCGTCGCGATCGGGCGTCCCGGCGACTGCCTCGACCCGGCCCGTGGAGGGCGGAAATCCGATTGTTACCGGACGCTATGCGCGGAATTCACCGCCCGACGATCGGACGAATCGCCCCAAAGACTGATACGATCTGCCGGTAAACGTCCGGGAGACGCGATGGCATCCCCTGAACTTTACGCCGCCCTCTACGCCCTCTCCGGCGTCATCTCGATCGGCGTGGCGACCTGGGTCTGGCGCCGGCGGGACCACCGCGGCGCCCGGACGTTCATCGGGCTCCTCTTTGTCGTCGCCACCTGGACGTTCGTCGACGCGATGGCGGCGCTGTCGGGCGACGGACAGTGGCTGCTCTGGCAGCAGGTCCGACTGGCGGTGATCTCGTTCGTCCCCGCGCTGTGGCTACTCTTTACCATCCGGTACACGAACCTCTACGCCGAGTACGCCAGGCCGGTGTCGGCGCTGCTGTTCGCGGAGGCGACCGTCGTCGCGGCGCTGGCGCTGACCAACGACAGCCACCAGCTGGTCTGGGAACTCGGCTCCGCAGCACAAGCGGGGCCGACGATCGCGACTGCCGGTCCCGTGTACGTCGCGCACATGTTCGTCACGACCTGGCTCGTGCTGGGCGGGATCGTCCTGCTGTTGCAGGTGATCGTCGACGCCCGCGACGCCCACCGCACCCAGCCGGCCGTGCTGATCGCCGCCGGCTCGATCGCGCTGGCGCTCACCGTCGGCTCCGCGGTGGGGGCGCTCCCCTACTCCGGGATCAACTACGCGCCGCTCGGACTCGGCCTGGGGAGCGTCGTCACGGCGTGGGCCCTGTACCGCCACCGCCTGTTCGACATCTACCCCGTCGAGAGCGAGACCGTGATGACGGCGATCCGCGACGCCGTGGTGGTCGCGAACCCCTCGGGGGTCGTCACCGACCACAACCCGGCCGGCGCCGATCTGCTCCGTCCCGACGACCCGCTCGGCGAACCGATCGTCGAGGCGCTCCCGTTCGACGCCGACACGCTCAGTCCCGTCCTCACCTTCCCGGACGGCGCCGGCGCGGCGGCCGACGACGGGGCAGCGGTCGACAGCACCGGGATCGACGCGATGGTCGGCGCGGACGAAACTGCGGCCGACGGCGCCGGCGACTTCGGCGAGGCGACCGGGCGATCGACCGCCGAGCTCACCGCCACGATCGACGGCGAGCGGCGCCACTTCCTGCTCGACGTCTCGCCGCTGTCCCAGCGCGCCGAGCGAACCGGCTACCTCCTGATCTTCCGGGACGAGACGACCCGCCGCGAGCAGCGCCGCGAGCTCGAACGCCAGAGCGAGCACATGGAGCAGTTCGCCAGCACCGTCTCCCACGACCTCCGGAACCCCCTGACCGTCGCCGAGAGCGCGCTCGAACTGCTCCAGCGCAAGTCCGACGCACGCGAAATGGAGATGGTCGGCGACAGCTTGGAGCGGATGCGCACGATCATCGAGGAAGCCCTCTCGTTCGCCCGGTCGGGCCAGCGCCTCGACGACGCCGAAACCGAACCGGCCGATCTCGACGCCGTCGCGCGGGCCGCCTGGGACTACGTCGAGGGCGACGACGCGACGCTGGCCGTCGAGGGGGACGTCACGGTCGTCGCCAGCGAGGATCGGCTCCGCCGCATGCTGGAGAACCTGTTCCGCAACTCGCTCGATCACGGGGCCGATGACGCGACGATCCGCGTAGGTGCTCTCGACGACGAGTTGGGGTTCTACGTCGCCGACGACGGGCCCGGAATCCCCGAGGAACATCGCGAAGACGTGTTCGAGCGCGGCTTCACCACCGACGAGGACGGCACCGGCTTCGGGCTGGCCATCGTCGACGCCATCGCCGGCGCGCACGGCTGGGAGATCAGCGTGATGGAGAGCGAAGAGGGAGGCGCCAGGTTCGAGGTGACCGGCTGTGCGGTCAACGGCGCCGACGACGAGGCGTCGGTTGGAGATGCGCCCCCATCGTGAACGTCAGTGGCCGTTCGCATCACGACGCGCTAAACCGTCGATTGTACCGAGTAGAAAACGCCAGGACGGGGATTTGAACCCCGAATCCCGAAAGGGAACACGCTTTCCAGGCGTGCGCCTTGCCGTTCGGCCATCCTGGCTCGTACGGCAGTAGCGGGGTCGATCGTTTAAACCCTTTCTTTCCGCGCCAGCCAGCCCTCGGCGAGATACGAGGCGACGCCGGCGACGAGCCCGACCAGCAGTGTCACGGCGGCGACGGCTTCGATCGAGGTGAACTCGCCGTCGAGGAGCAGGTACGCCTGGTGGAGCACGAGAAACGTCATCGCGCCCACGACGCCCCACAGGACGCTGGCCTTGACCCTGGGGTTCACGGCTGGGCGGCGACGGCTTCGATCTCGATGCCGACGCCCTTCGGGAGCGCGCCGACCTCGACGGCGCTGCGGGCCGGCGGGTCAGTCCGGAAGTAGTTGCTGTAGGTTTCGTTCATCTCGTCGAACTCGTCGATGTCGTCGAGGTAGACGGTCACCTTCAGCACGTCGTCGGGGCTCAGGTTCTCCGCCTCCAGAATGGCGACGACGTTGTCCAGCGCCTGGCGCGTCTGGACGGCGATCGGCTCGTCGTCGAGCAGTTCGCCGTCCGGCGTCAGGGGGATCTGACCGGCCGTGAACAGCAGCTCGCCGTTCGTCGTCGCCTGGCTGTACGCGCCGACGGCGTGCGGGGCGTCAGTGGTGTTGATGACGCGTTTCATGGCCGGACAGTGGGTGCGGCGCGGCTTAAAACCACGACGTGCGGGCGCGGCGTCCCACCGAAACCGCTTACTGACGACGCCGAGACGTTCGCGCCGAGATGGCGCCATCAGACGACGGCGAGTCGACTCGCCGCGAGTACCGCAAGCTCGTCCGCGACGACATCCCCGAGATCGTCCGCGAGAACGGCGAGACGCCGATCGCGCGCGTCGCGGACGACGAGGAGTACGCCGAGCTGCTGGCCGAGAAGCTCGTCGAGGAGGCCGATGAGTTCCGTGAGAGCGGCGAACTCGAGGAGCTGGCCGACGTGCTGGCGGTCGTCGACGCCGTCCGCGAGCGGCGAAACGTCTCCGAGGACGAACTGCGGAAACTGCAGGCAGAGAAAGCCGAAGATCGCGGCCGATTCGAGGAGCGGATCGTGCTCGACGCCGTCGAGAAGTAGTTGTCGTCCCAAAAACATTTGTCGTCACCTGCAGTGGGTTCGGCTATGAGCGACGCTGACTCGCCCGGATACCGAAGCGACCCCAGAGTAATACGCCGGCTCAACGTCATCATCGCGCTGTTGCTGGTTCCCTACGTTCTCTTCGTCCTCGACCGGTTCGGCGGCGGGCTGCTGTGGTTCGGAGTCGCGGCGTTCGCCGTCGTCGCGGTGGCGTTTCCCGTCTACGTCTTCTGGCCGTACGCGTTGCGGTCGGTGCTGGACCTGCGCTCGTGACCGCTTCCGGCGCGGGCCCGTTACGCTAATAATTCCACTTCGTACCCTCGCTCGCGCATCCCCGCGACGAGTTCGGCGACGTGTTCGTGGCTTCTGGTTTCGAGGTCGAGTTCGACCTCGGCGGCGTTCATCCCGATGTCCCGCGAGGTTCGGTCGTGCTGGATGGCGTAGATGTTGACCTTGTGGGCGGCGATGACGTCGATCAGGTCCTCGAGGGCACCCGGCTTGTCCTTCAGAACGGTGCGGAGCTTGACGTACCGCCCCGTCTCGACGAGCCCCCGTACGATCACCGTCGAGAGCGTGTTCAGGTCGACGTTGCCGCCCGAAAGTACGGGGACGATCACCTCGTCCTCGACGTACTCGAACTGCTCGGCGAGCAGGGCCGCCAGCGGGACCGCGCCGGCGCCCTCGACCAGCGTCTTCGAGCGCTCCAGCAGGTAGATCACGGCGACCGCGATATCCGAGTCCGAGACCGTGACGACCTCGTCGACGCGCTCTCGGATCACGTCGAACGTCCGATCGCCGACCCGGCGCGTGGCGATGCCGTCGGCGATCGTGTCGACCGACTCGCGCTCGTAGATCTCGCCCTTCTCGAGCGACTGGGCGGCGCTGGCGGCGCCCTCGGCCTGGACGCCGATCACGCGCACGTCGTCGTCGAAGTCCTTGACCGCGGTGGCGATGCCGGAGATCAGCCCGCCGCCGCCGATCGGCACGACGACGGTGTCGACCTCGGGGCAGTCCTCGACGATTTCGAGTCCGATCGTCCCCTGGCCGGCCATCACCGCCTCGTCGTCGAACGCGTGGACGTAGGTTCGGTTCTCCTCGCGTTCGATCTCGTGGGCGCGTTCTGCGGCCTCGCTGTAGTCGGCGCCGTGGAGTTCGACCTCGGCGCCGTAGTTCCGCGTCGCCTTCACCTTCGAGATCGGTGCGCCTTCCGGCATCACGACCACGCTGTCGACGCCCGCGCGGCTCGCCGCCAGCGCGACGCCCTGGGCGTGGTTGCCGGCGCTTGCCGTCACGACGCCCGCCTCGCGGTCCTCGGGCGACAGCGTCGCGATGCGGTTGGTCGCGCCGCGGATCTTGAACGCGCCGGTGCGCTGGAACGTCTCCAGTTTGAGGTGGACGTCCGCGCCGGTCATATCCGAGAACGTGTGCGAGTACTCCAGGGGCGTCCACCGGGAGGTCTCGCGGACCCGGTCGTGGGCCTCGACGACGTCGTCGGCCTCGAGCATGCGACCGCGTAGGGTCGGGCCCGTTATCTATCTACTGCCGACGGCGCGGTTTCGGCGTCTACCGGCGCCCGCAGGTCGGCGTCGTCACTGGTGGCGGGTAAGGGGGATGGAGGATGGGGATGCACGGTGCGTGTGACGTGCAACTCAAACAGTCGACCGGAGGATAATAAACCCCGCCCACGCGGAGTGAAAGTGAAAGTGCGGTACGTCGTCGGGGCGATCGGCGCGTCAGACGCCTGAACGACGCGCGTCATTTGTGGGGTAATAGCATTTTGACGGCGACAGACGTCCGATACTTGATTGCTGTTTCACCTGTGTTCGAGCCTATAGAAACCGCGTTGTTTGAATATCCTATCTTTCAGAAAGTATTTACCGCGGTTCTCCATGGCACTCGGTATGCAGCGAGAGAAGGCGCTCGTCGGGGCGATCTGCGCCGTGATCGTCGTCTCCGCGCTCGCCGCCCTTCTGGTCCCGGGCGTGCTGGCGTCGGACGACGATCCCGGATCCGCACCGGCCGTCGAGTCCTCCAGCGTATCGTTCACCGAACTAACCGTCCAGCCGGCCGACATCTCCGGCGCGACGGCAACGTTCGCGGTCGACGCGCGCCTCGAACACCGCGGCGGCGCAGCCGAGAACCTCTCGATCGAGTATCGCGCGGTCGACGAGGACACGGGGATGGTCGAGACGACCGTCCGGCAGGACGTCCCGGACGTCTCGGGCGACCGCGAGGTTTCGACCGTGACGAACGTCTCCGTCGCCCGACAGGGCGACTATCGCCTGGAGACGATCGTCTACCGGACCGACCGTCGGATCGTCGAGGGACACACGGCTCTGAACAACGTCGGCTCGCTGACGCCGGCGTACGCCGACACGCCGGTGGACTTCCACCGCTTCGGATCCGAGTTCAGCGGCGGCGAGTTCCCGGTCGTCGAGTACAGCGTCGAAGAGGTGTCGGACGACCGCGCCGAACTCGACGTCTCGGCGTACCTCACCAACACGGGCGACGACCCCGAATCCGATCTTCGCGTCGTGCTGCTGGCGCGCCAGTCCGACTCGAACGTGATCGCGGATCGCAAGTCGATCGACGTCGAGACGCTCGGCCCGGGCCGCAGCGCGACGCCCGAAGCGACGCTAACGGTCGCCGACGACTACAACTACTACCTCGACGCCGTGCTGTGGCGCGACGGCTCGATCGTGGGCAACGCGCGCGAACCCGCCCAGCTCGATCCCACCCGCGAGGTCGGGGAAAACACCACCGAGGAGGACGTCGAGTTCCGATCGGACGACTTCAGCGCCGACGACGGCGAGTTCGAGAGCGCCGACAACGGCGACAACGGCGATAGCGGCGCCGACAACGGCGCAGACGGCGCTGCCGGCGATGCCGGAGACAACGGTGCCGACGCCGCCGACAGTTCCCAGCCCGGCTTCGGCGTCGCAGTCGGCGTTGCGGCGCTGGTCGGAGCACTGATCGCGGCGGCCCGACGGGGGCGATTCCGATGACCGACGAGCCCGACGCCGACGACCGCTCCGCTCCAGCCGACGACGGGCAGAAGGATCGCCCCGACGACGAGAATCGGACGAACGCGCAAACCGAGCCCACCGCGAACGCACCGACCGAGACCGCAGCGACGACCGAACCAATGCCAGACACCCATCACGACGCCGACGAACGGGATCGCTCGACGATCGACGACGCGGATCCGGACGCGCTCTTCGAGGACGTAACCGACGCCGACGGTTCGGGGGCGGCCGATCGCGACCCCGACGGGGCGGCGGACGGCCTCGCGCGGATCGACGACGGGCCGATCGCCACGCTCTACTGGGCCGGGCTCGCCGCCGCCGTCGCGTTCGGCGGGTTCGCGCTCTACCGCTTTTACGCGAGCGTCACGACCGCGATCGACGTCTGGGTCGCCGCCGACTACGAACCGCTGTTGCAGGCGGCGTTCAACTTCGCCGTCCTGCTCGGGGCCGCCGTGGTCGCCTCGCTGTTGGTCCGGCGATTGCGACCACAGCGTGCCTGAACCGGGACGACCGTTCCGAAGGGATCTGCAGTCCGCTTTATATCAACGCTGAAGTGTCGGCAGACTACATATCGACTATGCACATCGGTGACGCCGTCCGCGCCGCGTTTCGCGGGTACCGGTCCCGGCCCTCCGGAGTCCTCCCCTACTATCTGCTCGGCGCCTCGACGGCCGCGCTCGTCCAGACCGCCTGGCTCGTCGGCGTCGCGGCGGCGTATCTGACGCTCTCGGCGCAGGGAAACCTCGCGCCGATCCGCGAGGAACTTCGGGCGATCGGGCCGGTCCAGATCGACGACCCGGCGTCGTACGAGGGATCGACTGCGGGGCTCGAGGCCGCAGCCGAGGCGGCCGTGACGCCAGAACTGCTCGCCGTGTTCGCCGCGACGGGCCTCGTCGCGATCGTCGTCTCCTTGCTCGCCAACGCCGTGGTCGGCGCCGGGCAGGTCCACGCGGTGTACGGCGTGCTTCGGGGTCGCGACCCCATCCGCGCGGGCGTCGAGGGGATCGCTCGCGACGCCGTCACCTTCGTGGCGCTACTCGTCCTCCAGCTGCTCGCGATGGCCGTCGTCATCGGCGTCTCGATCGGCGGGTTGGCGGCAGGCCTCGGCGCCGGCGCGGCGTCGGCGCTGCTCGCGTTCGCGTTGCTCCCCGCGCTTCTGGTCGCCCTGCTCGCCGTCCGCCTCGTTTTCCTGTTCGCGCGGCAGGCGGTCGTCGTCGACGGCGTCGGCGCCGTCGCGGGCGTCCGGCGCAGCGTCGGCTACGCCCGGTCGAACCCCGCGGACGCCGTCGTCTACCTGCTGGTGTCGCTCGGCGTCCTGCTCGTGCTGGCGATGCTCTCGGCGGGGCTGTCGTCCGTCGGCATGTCGGCGGTCGGCTCGCCGATCGGCCTGCTGGTCGTGTTCCCGCTGCTCGCGTTCGTCAAGACGGCGCTGTACGCCGAGCACGCGACCGGCCGAATGCCCCAGTCGCCGAAAGCGCGGGGGACGATCCGCGAGCGGCTGACCGACGAGTTCCGCCGCGGCGCCGCGGCGCTGCGTCGGTTCGTCGTCGCTCGACCGCTGCTCCAGGCCGCGAGCGGGGCGGTGTTCGCGCTCGGCGGGCTAGCCGGCTGGCGGTTCGCTGCCGGCGTCGACGGAGTCCTCCAGGCGTCGATCACGGCGCGGCTCGCCGGCTGGTTTCCGCCGGCCGCCTTTCTCAATCTCGCCGCTAACAACTGGCAGGTCGGCGTCGCGCAGGCGTACGCGGGCTTCCTCGGCGGCATCCCGACGGTGGCGTCGCTGCTGTTCAACGGCCTGTTTCTCGGCGCGCTCGCGCGGATCGAGGTCGACCCAGTCGAACTGCTGACGTTCGTCGCTCCCCACGGCGTCGTCGAGATCCCCGGGCTGATCGTCGCGGGCGCGGTCGGTCTACACCTCGGCGGCGTCGGCGTCCGGGCGGCGACGGGCCGGGCCGATCGCGCCGATCTCGCGAGCGCGGTCGCTCGCGCCTACCGAATCCTGATCGGCCTGGCGCTGGTCTTTCTGGTCGCCGGGGCGATCGAGGCGTTCGTCAGTCCCTACTACGCAGGGCTGCTGGGGATCTGATCGGAGTTCGGGCGGACCGGCGGCGCTGTCGACTTCTCGTCGGGGGACAAGTTCGGGCTACCTATCGGTGAGTGCAGACGCCGCACAGAGCGAAATCCACGGACGAATGTACTCTCGGACGTAGGATCTTTTGTGATCGAACAGCAATTGCAAATACGATGGGGGCTCCGCAGTTCTACATCCGTTTTGAGGAGTGGGCACAGGCCGGGTCTCGCAGTGGGTTCGCTCTCCTCGGCGGTGTCGGATCAGCGGTAGGACTGCTCGTTGTCAGCCCGCTATTCGACGATATCGGAATTCTGAACGCTGTTTCGTTGGGTATCATGATGACTGTGGCGTACTACGCATTCGACCCGTTGAACAAGGGGTGAAGCGCTACATTTGCACTGCTGCGCGGACGTCGCGCCGAATCGCGGATGAAGAAAAGAGGTTCACCAGCGCCTCAGAGCGGGACCGCCGTTCGGCGCCGCTGATCGGCGAGTGAATATGGAGAAGCCGCGATCCGGTTACCGCTCGTCGATCGGAACGAACTCCTGGTCCTCGGGGCCGACGTAACGAGCGCGCGGCCGGATCAGGCGATTGTCCTCGAGGTACTCGCTGACGTGGGCGACCCAGCCGCCGACGCGACTCATCGCGAAGATGGGGGTGTAGAGGTCGATCGGGATCCCCATCTGGTAGTACGTCGACGCCGAGTAGAAGTCGACGTTGGGCGCGAGGCCCTTCTCCTCGGAGATGTACTCCTCGATCTTGGCGCTCATCTCGTACCACTTTCGGTCGCCGGCGGCCTCGCCGAGTTCCTCTGACTTCGCGCCGAGGATCTTCGCGCGGGGGTCCTTGACGTCGTAGACACGGTGGCCGAACCCGGGGACGCGCCGCCCCTCGTCGAGGGCCTGCTTGACCCAGTCGATGGGGTCCTGTTCGGCGTCGTCGACCTCCTTGAGCACCCGCATGACGTTCTGGTTGGCGCCGCCGTGGAGCCCGCCGCTGAGCGTGCCGATGGCGCTCGTGACCGAGCTGTGGACGTCCGCGAGCGTGCTCGCGGTGACCATCGCGGAGAACGTCGAGGCGTTGAGCCCGTGGTCCGCGTGGAGCACCAGCGCCATGTCGAACGTCTCGGCGAGCACGTCGTCGGGCTCCTCGCCGTTGAGCATGTAGAGGAAGTTCTCGGCGTGGTCGAGGTCGTCGCGGGGCTCGATCGGCTCCTCGCCGTCCCGGACGCGCGAAAAGGCCGCGAGGATCGTCGGGAGCTTGGCCGTGATGCGCCGACCCTTTCGGAGGATCGACTCGTGGTCCTCGGCGTCGTGGCCGCTCCCCTCTGGGTCGTACGCGGAGAGCTGGGACACCGCCGTGCGGATCGCCGCCATCGGATCCTCGTCGGCGTCGGCGAGGTCCCGGACCGTCTGGAGCACGGCGTCGTCGACGGAGCGCTCGCTCACCATCGCCGCGCGGAACTCCTCGAGTTCGTCGGCGTCGGGGAGCTCCCCGTGCCAGAGCAGATACAGCACCTCTTCGTAGCTCGCGTCGCGGGCCAGGTCCTCGATGGCGTAGCCGCGGTAGATCAGCCGACCGACGTCGCCGTCGATGTGGCTGAGTCCTGATTCCGCGACGAGGACGCCCTCGAGCCCTTTCTTGACCTCGTCGGACATACGCATACGCTTTCATACCGTAGGGGAAAAACATTGCCGTTCGGGGCGTTGCTTTCCGGCGGACTCCCGGACGAGCGTCCAGAATACCGCGCGAACGCTTAGGATTTCTGTCGATATGTCTAGGTAGAGCTGATGCGTGACCGGTCCGGCGAGGTCGGCGGGTCGAACCGTGACGCGGTCACAGTTCGCGTGCGCGTCGCCACGCCGAGACGGCCGTAAAGAGAATCGTCAGCGACAGCGACGTCGCGAAGAACACGACGAAAGCGAGCCCGAGATACAGCACGGGCGACTGGGTCGTCTCGGCTGGAATCACCACGAACACGACGTACAGCAGCGCCGCGAACGCCGCGCCGAGCGCGAGCGCCCACTTGACGTTGCGCTCGACGCCGAGCTCTCGCGCGAACGCGACGAGCTGGTCCTTGTCGCTGCCGTCCGACGGCTCGCCGTTCTCGAAATCCGGGTTCGACGCCGCGCCGAAGCCGTCCGAATTCTCGTCCGACGCCGCGCCGAACTCGTCGGCGCTCTCCTCGGCGGGCGCTCCGAACGCGGACTCGTCGCTCGACGCCGATTCCCCGTCGGCGTCGCGCCGATCCCGTGACACGGCCGGCGGTAGGGGACACCGGAACAAAGTGGCGTCGAAACCGGCTCGGCGTCGGTGCGCGTTCGGCATCGGCGTCCGGCGCGTGACTCTCGATCAGGCCCCGTTCCCGTCGGCGTAGGTCCCGAACTCCTCGCCGAACGCGACGAAGTACGCCGTGCCGGCCAGTCCGATCGCGGTGGCGACGCCGAACGCCACCGTCGGACTCCCCTCGAACAGCGTCGCTCCGGTCAGCGGGTTCGAGAGTCCCGCCCAGAGCACGCCGCCGAGCAGCCCGCTCGGAATGACGACGACGTTCCGGAGGAGGTAGTACGAGCCGGTGACACGCCCGCCGGCGCCCCGCTCGGCGGGACCGACGATCAGCGCCTTGTGGGAGGGGAGGCCGGCGAAGCGCAGCCCCGAGAAGGCGAAGATCGCGACGAGCGCGGCCGGGTTGGCCGGCGCGGCGATCAGTACGATCGGGAAGACGGCGTACACCAGAAAGCCGGCGGCGACGACGGGCTTCAGCCCGACGCGCTCGGCGACCTTCGCGGCCGGTACCATCACCAGCAGCGCGACGGCCATCTCGACGCCCAGCAGATAGCCGAAGAAGGCCGCCGGCGAGAGGTCGATCCCCCACGTCCCCAGCGGGGTCGAGAGCGTCGTCGCGACGCCGACCTCCAGAAACTGCGTCACCACGAGGATGAAGAAGGCGTACACCATCCCGTTGGCAAAGCGGACCAGAGTATCGCCGATCAGCAGCGGCCCCAGCTCGTCGGGCATCTCGCGGAGGTCCGCGCGGATCCGCTCGATCCCCTCGAAGCTCCCGCCGATCGAGTCCTCGCTGGCGTCGTACAGGCAGTGCTGGGCGAGCGTGCCGACGACGCCGAACGCGACCGCCACCGCGAGCACGTACTGGAAGCTCGCCGTGAAGTCCGGATGCAGACCGAGCAGCGCCGCGGCCAGCACCGGGCCGATCAGAAAGGCCGTCCGCCGAAACGTCTCGGTGCTGGCGAACCCCGCCGCCAGTTTCGACGGCTCGGTCGCTTGCTTGACGACCGCAAAGGTCGCGCCCAGCCCGAACGACTTCCAGGCCTGCGCGAGAAAGAGCCCGACGAAGATCCAGACCCACGCCGGGATCGTCGCTCCCGGCAGCGAAATCGCGCCGAGTTGCGGCGCGACGAGCCACAGCGCGAAGCCGAGCGTCGAGAGCAAGCCGAACAGGGTGAGCGCGTACCGCGAGCCGATCCGGTCGGAGACGGCGCCGCCGGGGTAGGGGTAGATCGCAGAGATGACGTTGCCGACCGTGGTGTAGGCGCCGACGACGAGGCCGCCCCCGCCCAGCGCGACCAGGTACTCCGGGAGGAACCGGCTGGTCATCTGAAACCCCAGCGAAAAGGCGAACATCGCCACCGAGAGCACCAGCACGTCCCGTTCGAGCGCGAGGAACTGTCGAAACGGGTCGAACATATCCGGCTCCTCGCCCTCGGCCGGTTCGGTCGTCATCTGCGCTGACGTGCGGACGCGTGGAGGAAAATAGATTCGGCTTCCGTTGGCTGTTCGAGTTCTGCGGCCGGCAGTCCGCGGTCGGCATCGAACGCCCGACGAGGTCGAACTCGCCGGGGCTGACGGGGTGCCGAGACCGAACCGCTAAAGAGCGTGGGGCCGCCCAGTTGGTGTAATGACAACGCTGGGAACGGCCAGTGCGGCCCCCGGTGAGATGGACACCGGGCGGCTGCAGGTCGGCGAGAGCCGGGACGGGAGCCCGGTCGGGCTCCCGGTCGCCGTGATCAACGGCGCCCGGGACGGCAAGCGACTCTACGTGCAGGCGGCGAGCGACGGCGACGAGCTCAACGGCGTCGGCGTCGTCCGGCGGGCGGTACCTCAGATCGATCCCGACGAGCTGGCGGGCGAGATCCTGATCGTCGGCATCGTCAACTACCACGCCTTCCAGGTCGCCGAACACCGCAACCCGATCGACGACACGAAGATGAACCGCGCGTACCCGGGCGACGAGAACGGGACGTCGAGCGAGCGCATCGCGAAGGCGACGTTCGACGCCGCGGTCTCGGCCGACCTGGTGATCGACCTCCACCAGGGATCGACCAGCCGGATGATCGACGAGACGCGGGTGCGCTGCGGCTCGCGCCACCGGCTCCACCGCGAGTGTCTCGAACTCGCCAAGACGTTCGGCTGCGGCTACATCCTCGACCAGAAGGGCCCCGACGGCCAGCTCGCCCGCGCGGCGCCCGACGAGGGCGTCCCGACGATCGACCCCGAGCTCGGCGGCGCCGTCGGCTGGGACGAGCACAGCATCGAACTCGGCGTCGAGGGCGTGTTCAACGTGCTGCGGGAGTACGGCTTCCTCGACGGCCAGTCGGAGATCGAGGCCCAGGTCCGGGCGTCGGGCTTCGAGCAGTTCGGCGCACCTTCGGGCGGCCTCGTCGACTTTCAGGTCGACCTCGGCGAGCGCGTCTCGGCCGGCGACGCGCTGTTTACCGTGACCGACGTGTTCGGCACCGAGAAAGAGCGGGTGACCGCCGACAGCGACGGCGTGTTCTGGCGCACCCGGCGGCTCCCGCAGGTGGCGACCGGCGAGTACGTCTGCTCGGTCGGCACCAGCGTGGACACGTACTGATGGTCGCCGACCTTCGCTGCCGGGACTGCGGGCGCACCTACGCCGCGAGCGCCGACGAGCCGTGGCGCTGCGACTGCGGCCACCCGCTCGACTACGCCGAACCTGCGCTCCCCGACCGCGGCTCCGCGCCGGCGCCGAAGGCGCTCGACCGCGATCTCGGGCTGTGGGCGTTCCAGTCGTTCCTGCCCGAGGCGCCCCTCGTCACGCTCGGCGAGGGCTTTACCCCGCTCGTCGACGCCGACGACTGGGACGCCGCGTTCAAGCTGGAGTACCTGTTCCCGACGGGCAGCTTCAAGGACCGCGGCGCGACGACGACGCTCTCGCGGGCGGCCGCGCTCGGCGTCGACAAGGTCGTCGAGGACTCCTCGGGCAACGCCGGCGCCGCGATCGCGACGTACGCGGCCCGCGCGGGCATCGACGCCGACGTGTACGTCCCCGACGACGTCAAGCAGTCCAAACTGGTGGCAATCCAGCGGGCGGGCGCTAGACCTGTGCGGATCGAGGGCGACCGCGAGGCCGTCACCGAGGCCTGCGTCGCCGCGGCGTCCGAGGGAGACGCGTACTACGCCAGCCACGCCTGGAACCCCGCGTTCTACGCCGGGACGGCGACGCTCGCCTACGAGATCGCCGCCCAGCGCGACTGGTCGGCGCCCGACGCCGTCGTGCTTCCGCTGGGCCACGGCACCCTGTTCCTCGGCGCGTACCGCGGGTTCCGTGCGCTGCGCGAGGCCGGCTACGTCGACCGGGTGCCGAAGCTGCTGGCCGGACAGGCCGCCGGGTACGCTCCGATCGCGGCCGAACTCCACGCCGACGACGATGACGACGAGCCGGGCAATCGGCTGACGACGGCCCTGGAGTCGTCCGAGGACGTCCCGACCAACGAGATCGCCGACGGGATCCAGATCGCCGAGCCCGCCCGCGAGGCCCAGCTGTTCGACGCCATCGCCGATTCGGGCGGCGACGCGATCGCGATCGACGGCGACGCCGTCGAGGGCGAACTCGACCGGCTCCACCGCGCCGGCTTCTACGTCGAGCCGACCAGCGCGGTGGCGACCGCGGCGCTGCGCGAGTATCGTCGCCGCGGCGTCGTCGCGCCGGACGACGACGTCGTCGTCCCGCTGACCGGCAGCGGGATGAAGACGCTCTGACGCGGGCCACTCCCACCTCCTCGCCGGTAGCCGCGGGACCTTTGTGTTGCGGCCGCTAACGCTCGCCCGATGACCAGAGGCATCGGCGCGTTCGACGCGATCGAATCCGTGCTCCCCGACGCCGTCGCCCTGCTGGCGGCGCTGGCGACGCAGCTGGGCGACGTCTGGTTCGTCGGCGTCCTGCTCGTGGGGCTCCACTGGTACGCGGACGACGAGATCGTCGATCGGAACGCCGTGATGACGGTCGCGGGACTGACGATCGGCGCGCTGGGGCTCGCGTTCGCGCTGAAGTACGCCTTTACGCTCCCCCGGCCGCCGACCAGACTCGCCCGGCCCGACCAGTTCCCCGGACTCGTCGAGCCGCTGTACGTCGCGACCGGCACCGCCAGCAGCTACGGGTTCCCGAGCGGTCACGCCGTCACCTCGACGGTCGTCTACGGGCTGCTCGCCCAGCGCCTCTCCGTCCGGACGCGCCGGTGGCGCTACGGCGTCGCCGCAGCGATCGTGACGCTGGTCTGTGCGACCCGGGTCGTGCTCGGCGTCCACTATCTCGTCGACGTCGTCGCCGGGGCGGCGCTGGGGGCCGCGTACGTCGCGGGCACCTGGTACGCGCTCTCGCAGGTCGACGACGCCGCGACCGCCGCGTTCGGCATCGCGACCGGGATCGGCGTGGTCGCGCTCGCGGTGATCGGCGTCACACCCGACAGCGTCGCGCTGCTCGGAACCGCGTTCGTAGGCCTGGCGTGGTGCCTCGGAATGCGGCGTCGGGACGCCGCGGCGGCGTCGGCGTCGTGAACTGTCGACCGCCGAGCGGCTAGCCGCCGAACAACGGACCGCCGAACGCAATCACCGCTCGGGGTGGATCGGCGCGTCGAAGCCGCCCCGAACCAGCGGTTTCGCCACGTGGCGCCGAGCGCAGGGCGGCACCTCGTACCACCCCTCTTGGAGCTCCCGATCGACACGCCGCTCGACCTTCCCGTCCCGACTCGTCCCGCAGTCCCGGCAGCGGTACCCCTGGTCCGCGCCGGCGCTCTTCATCGATCGGCCGCAGTCGGGGCAGTCCGGCGTCGCGAGTTCGGCGTCGTTCAGGTCGCGGATCGCGAACTTCTCTAGCTTGAGCGTCCCGTCGCCGACCTCGCCGCAGGCGGTGATCCGGTCGCCGACCCGGAGCGCGCGCACCCGGTCGCGGAAGCGCTTGGTCGGCTCGAACGCCGCGCAGTCGAGACGGACGTCGGCGTCGCTCTCGGCGCCGGCGCTTTCGTTGCCGTCGGCGCGCTCGATGGCGAAAAAGACGTGTCCCCCCTCGCGCGTCTCCGGCGGCTCGACGACCGCCCCGTCGACGCGGTAGGATCGGCCGTCCTCGACCGCTCCGAGAGCGGCGTCCCGAAGGTGGGCGTCGGTCCCCTGATTGGTGACGAACAGTTGGGACGACTCGACGGGCTCGCTCTCGATCCCCGCGGCCACAGTTCGAATCGCCTCGGGGTCGTCGCCGCGGATGCCGTGGAGGATCGGTCCCGGCGCGCGGGGAACGCAGACGGCCTGGCCCTCGACGCGATCGACGGTGTCCCAGGCCTCGGGGTACCGTTCGTCGGCGGCCGCGAACACCGAATCGAGGTCGACGTCGCGCGGCGTCCCGCGGCGCGCTCGCTCGCGGTAGCTGACGTGCTCGTAGGTCCACTCCTCGAAGGCCGCCCAGGCGCCGACCGCGGCGAGGGCGCCGATCTTCCCGCGGGCGTTCTTCCAGCCGGCGCTCTCGTAGCCCTCCCGCTCGATCAGCGCCTCGGCGTCTGCAATCTCGTGGTGGTCCCGGACCGCCGCGCGGGCGAACGCGGCGACGGCGTCGGGCGCCGCGTCGGGATCGTGGTCGGCGACGACGAGGCCGGGGTTCGTCCGCGGATCCTCGACTTCGGCGCTGCCGGCGATCAACTCGCGTGCGATCTCGAAGCCGCGTTCGGGATCGACGTCCGCGTGGACCGCCAGCGCGGCGTTGCCCCGCGTCTTGTGCTCGACGGCGGGGTTCAGGCGCACGAGCAGGACGCGCTCGACGGCGCCGCCCGCGGCCTCGATCTCGGCGGCGAGGCGGCTGGCGGCGTAGGTCGTACACATCCCGCGCTCGCGGGAGTCGGTGTCGTCGATCCCGATGACGGTCATTCGCGTCGTCGTAGGTAGGTCGGCGTAACCAGTGTTGCGCCTCGGCGGTGCCTGCGCCGGTGTCGGCGTCGACCGACCCGGTCCCGGCGCCGCGGGACGCCGCTTTTACCGCCGCGCCGCCTTCGGTCGCGTATGGGAGCGACCCACCGCTGTGTCTGCGGCGCGACGCTGCGCTACAGGCAGGATCTCGACAGGGAGCGCGGGACGGTCTCCTCGACCTGGAAGTGCAAGGACTGCGGGACGCCGGTGCCCGGCGTGGTCGCCGAACGGATCAGCCACCAGCATCCCACATGAAATCGACTCGCGGAGCGGAGCTGCCCGCTTACTCGCTGACGGTCGCGGTCGAGGCCACTTTGGCGGCGCCGATCGTCGACTGGGAGGCCACGTCGCCGGCCGCGTACCGCTTGCTGCCGCCATCCTCGGAGATGATGTACGCGGTGTGGAGACCGCCGACACCGCCGTCGTCCGGGAGGTCGAACGTGATCGACTCGCCGTCGAGTCCGCTCACGTCCTCGGCGCCCGCGACGATGCGGTCGTCGCCGCTGCGGTACGTGACGAGCACGAAGTGTTTCGCCGGCGCGGTCGCCGTCAGCGTCACCGTCCCCTCCTCGAGCGCCTGGTCCTCGAACGAGACGGACGCCTCGGGGTTGTCGGCCCCGGAGACGGTCGCCGTCGCGGAGGCGGTCACCACGTCCGCGGTGGCGTCCGAGAGCGCGTCCCCGGGCACGTAGAACTGGCTGCCGTCCGCGTTCGCGAGGACGTGGGCCGTATGCTCGCCGGGGACGCCGTCCCGATCCACGACGTCGACGACGCGCGTCTCGCCGTCGAGGTCGCTGACGTCGTCGGCGCCGGCGACGACGGGCACGCCGTCCCGGTCGTAGGTCAGGATGACGAAGTGGCCGTCGGGGGTGGTGAACTCCATCTCGACGCCGCTGCCGCTGCCGAGCGCCTGATCGGCGAACCCGACCTCGGTCTCGGCGTCGTCGCCCTCGCCGGAGACGAACGCGGTGTCGGCGACCGCGACGTTGCCGATCGTCTCCGCGGTGAGCGCGTCGCCGCCCTCGTACCCGCCGGCGTCGCCTTCGAGGAGGTGAGCCGTGTGAGTGCCGGGGACGCCGCCGTCATTCTGGAACCGGACGGCGACGCCCTCGTCGTCGAGATCGGTCGCGTCCGCGGTCCCCGCCACGACGCTGTCCCCGTCGGCGCCGTAGGTAACGAGGAGCGCGTACTCGCCGGGCGTCGTCGCGCTGACGTTCACGCCGTTGCCCTGAAACGCCTGATTGTCGAACGACACCGCGGGGTCGGGGCCCTCGGTCGCTTCGCCGCCGGCGTCCTCGTCGTCGGAGCCTTCGTCACCGGATGTGGCCGTCGAACTGTCGGGATCGTCGGAGCCGTCGTCGGCGCCCGAACCACCGCCGAGGACCCCGCCGAACGCCAGCGCGCCGGCGCCGGCGACGCCGCCGACGCCAAGCACGCCCAGCGCCGCGCGGCGGCTGATCGACGAGTCGTTGCCGGAGTCGTCGCCGGAGTCGTCGGCGTCGTTCTCGTCGTCTTCGTCCCCGTTATACAGCACCGAGTCTTCCGGTACTTCGGTCGGCAGGTCCTCTTCGGCGTCGTTCGCGCTCGGTTCGGTATCGTTCGTGTCGTCTCTCGAATCCATGGATGATCGTACTCGACTGGCGGGTAATCTCGTCACCTGCACCAGACGGTCTCTTACCGGCAACTTCTATCAATAGGAAAGTAAAAGTTGCGAACAAATTTTTCATCAAACGTTCATCGCGCACGATATATGTCGTAATTATTGGGGAACGTAGCTCCCCGGTCACGTCAGGGGGCGCCGTTCGCCTCGTCCGAGAGGATCTCCGCGACGGCGGCCTCGACGCGTTCGAGCACGACCTCCGGCGGTTCGGTGGCGTCGACGCGCACGAACCGGTGGGGGTCGGCGTCGATCAGTCGCTCGTAGTTCTCGCGGACGCGTGCGAGATACGAGTCCTGCTCGAACTTGTTGGTCTTCCCGCTGCGCCGGGCGGCCGTCTCGGCGTCGACGTCGAGGTAGATCGTGTAGTCCGGCGGCCGGGTGAACGGCTCGTGGATGCCGCGAACGTAGTCCATCGCGTTCGGAACTTCCCCGTCGAGTGTCGCCCCCTGGTAGGCGTACCGGGAGTCGGAGTACCGATCCGAGATCACCAGTTCGCCCCGGTCGAGCGCCGGGCGAACCGTCTGCGCGAGGTGGGCGGCGTGGTCGGCGGTGTACAGAAAGAGCTCGGCCAGCGGGTCGGCGTCGTCGTCCTCGATCGACCGCTGGACGGCCTCCCCGTACCACGTGTTCGTGGGTTCGCGAGTGAAGACGGCGTCGGGGTAGACGTCCTGTAGTGCCTCCCAGACGGTCGTCTTCCCGCTGCCGTCGATCCCTTCGAGCGTGAGCAGCATACCACCGGCTTTCGGCCCCCGGATCAACTGTCTGTCGGAGGCCGCTCGGGAACCGACTGCCCGAGGCCGCTCGGCACCCGGTTGTCGGCAGAACGACTTTGTAGCCCCTCTCCGACTGTTGGATAGTTAATGTTAGAGCGAGCCCCCGAAACCTTCCGTTCCGTCGATCGCTACCTTCGCGAACACGCGCTCGCCTACGCCGCAACGCTATTCGTGGTGACGGCGCTGGTGTGGGCGATCACCGGAACTGCACTGGGCGATGCTCCCGGGACGGCGGCGATCGAGGGCGTCGCTTTCGGCGTCACCTTCGCGGCGGTCACTCTGGTCGGTCGCCGCGTCATTTCTACGAGCGAATAGTGCGCATCCGGCGTCCCGGGAATCCACGATACGGCCGCCTCGATCACCTTTATGCTCGTGCGAACACACCTTTGAACTATGAACGTTCTCGTCGTCGGCGGGACGGGCTTCATCGGCCAGAATCTCTGCGTCGAACTGCACGACCGCGGACACGACGTCACGGCGCTCTCGCGGGATCCCGGCGACGCCGAGCTGCCCGACGGCGTCGACTCGGTCGCCGGCGACGTGACGGCCTACGACTCGATCGAGGGCGCCTTCGAGGGGCAGGATACGGTCGTCAACCTGGTCGCGCTGTCGCCGCTGTTCAAGCCCCGCGGCGGCGCGGGCCACGAGAAAGTGCACCTCGGCGGCACCGAGAACGTCGTCGACGCCGCGGAGGAACACGGCGTCGACCGGGTGGTCCAGATGAGCGCGCTCGGCGCCGATCCGGACGGCTCGACCGCCTACCTCCGGACGAAAGGGCAGGCCGAGCAGGTCGTCCGGGACGCCCCGCTGGACTGGGTGATCGTCCGGCCGTCGGTCGTGTTCGGCGAGGGCGGCGAGTTCGTCGGGTTCACGAAAATGTTGACGACGCCGTACGTCACCGGACTACCGGGCGGCGGGAAGACGCGGTTCCAGCCGATCTGGGTCGGCGACCTCGCGCCGATGCTGGCCGACTGCGCGATCGACGAGGATCGGGCCGGCGAGGTCTACGAGATCGGCGGCCCCGAGGTGCTGACGTTGGCGGACGTGACCCGGCTCGCCTACCGCGCGGAGGGCAAGTCGGTGCGCGTCCTCCCGGTGCCGATGGCGCTCGCCAAGATCGGGCTGACCGCTGCCGGCCCGCTGCCGTTCGTCCCGATGGGACCGGACCAGGCCAGGTCGCTGCGGATCGACAACACGGTCGTCGAGAACGATGTTACGGCGTTCGACGTCGACCCGGACGATCTCACGACGCTCTCGGAGTATCTCGGCCTGTCGGGATAGCGGCGACGCGACCACCGGGCTGGCGCGCGCATTCGAGGCGAGGAATCGCGTCGCCGCTGGGCGGTTCGTCGCTCTTTACTTAAAACGGGGCCTGGTTCCTGTTTTATATAGCACAACTGCAGGCGCTAAAGTAATCGTTCTGAAACGCCAGTAAAACGCGGTCGGGGCGCCGCAGTCTTGCGATTAAAACCTGCTGATCGGTTGCGATTTACCTTCCCCATCACAAGGCTTATATCCTTAATGACTCTGTTCTCATGCCAACGGAGACCCGGATACCAACAATGAAACTGGCGATGATCGGCTTCGGACAGGCGGGTGGGAAAATCGTCGACAAATTCTTGGAGTACGACGAGCGCACCCACAGCGGGATCGTCCGGTCCGCGGTGGCGGTTAATACCGCCAAGGCGGACCTGATGGGGCTGGAGAAAGTTCCCCAGGAAAATCGAGTCCTGATCGGACAGTCCCGCGTCAAGGGACACGGCGTCGGCGCCGACAACGAGCTCGGCGCCGAGATCGCGGAGGAGGACATCGACGAAGTCCAGGGTGCCATCGACGGGATCCCGGTCCACGAGGTCGACGCCTTCCTGATCGTCGCGGGGATGGGCGGCGGCACCGGCAGCGGCGGCGCCCCCGTCATCGCGAAGCATCTCAAGCGGATCTACACCGAACCCGTCTACGGGCTGGGCGTGCTGCCCGGCAGCGACGAGGGCGGGATCTACACGCTCAACGCGGCTCGCTCCTTCCAGACGTTCGTCCGGGAGGTCGACAATCTGCTCGTGTTCGACAACGACTCCTGGCGACAGTCCGGCGAGTCCGTCGAGAGCGGCTACGAGGAGATCAACGACGAGATCGTCAAGCGCTTCGGCATCCTCTTCGGCGCCGGCGAGATCAACCAGGGCGACGAGGTCGCGGAAAGCGTCGTCGACTCCAGCGAGATCATCAACACGCTGTCGGGCGGCGGCGTCTCGACGGTCGGCTACGCTCGCGAGGAAGTCGAGAACAGCGGCGACGACAGCGGTCTGCTCTCGCGCTTCACCGGCGGCGAGGACGACCAGGTCGACACGGCGCACACGACCAACCGGATCACCAGTCTCGTCCGGAAGGCGGCGCTCGGCCGGCTCACGCTGCCCTGCGAGATCGACGGCGCCGAGCGCGCGCTGCTGGTCATGAGCGGTCCGCCCCAGCATCTCAACCGGAAGGGGATAGAGCGCGGGCGGAAGTGGCTCGAGGAGCAGACCGGCAGCATGGAGGTTCGGGGCGGCGACTACCCGGTCCCCGACTCGAACTTCGTGGCCAGCGTGATCCTCCTGTCGGGCGTCACCAACGTCCCCCGCATCAAGGAGCTCCAGCAGGTTGCCATCGAGGCCCAGGACAACATCGAGGAGATTCGCCAGGAAAGCGACGATAATTTAGAGACGCTAGTCGAAGATGACGACGATGAACTCGAACCACTATTCTAAGCTCGGAACGCTGCTGCTCGTTTTCGCGGTCGCGGTCGCCGCGGTCTCCCCGGCGGCAGCTGTCGCATCGGTCGACGCCGACGGCGTCCCCGAAGAAGCGGAAGTCGGAGAGGAAGTCTCAGTAACGTACACGCTGTCTGATCTGTACGCCGGCGACACGCCGTCCGACTGGACGCTGGAGGGGCAGACGAACCTGACCAACGCCAGCTGGACCGTGACGGCCTACGGCGTCGACGGCGACCAGATCGCCGACTCGCAGAACTTCGGCGGCGACTCGTTCGACTACGCGGTCAGCTCCAGCGATGACATGGACGAGATCGAAGTGACCGTCATGGGGACCGTCCCCGAGGTCGCCGAGTGGAGCTACGAGCCCGAGGAGCGGTTCACCGTGACCGAGTTCACCGAGGTCCGATCGGGCGGCGGCACCACCACCATCGACAGCTACGACGCCCACCACTACACCGCCGATAGCAAGGAGGCTCGCAACGCCATCGAGGACGCCGAAGCCGCGATCGAGGACGCCGAAAGCAACGGCGCCGACGTGTCGGCCGCCCAGGACGCTCTCGACAACGCCGTCGGCTTCTACGAGAACGGCGACTTCGACCGCGCCGTCCAGAACGCCCAGGACGCCGCCGACGAGGCCGAGAGCTCCCAGTCCAGCGCCCAGACGCGCAGCATGCTGCTGTACGGCGGCGCCGGGCTGGTCGCGCTGCTCGTGCTCGCCGGCGTCGGCTACCTGCTCTACCAGCGCCAGGGCGACGACTACGACAAGCTCGGGTAACTCCGGAACTCCCTTTTTCCCGCCCGTCGAAGCGAGGGCATGCGCGTCCTCGTCCCGTTCGACGCCGAGCGCCCGAAGACTCGCCTCGCCGACCTGCTCGACGAGCGCGAGCGCTCGGCGCTCGCACGCGCGATGCTCGACGACGTCCTCGCGGCGGTCCGCGCCGCCGGCGGCGAGCCGACGGTGCTCTCGACGGCGCCGATCGACGTCGACGCGCCCGTCCGGGTCGACGACCGCGCGCTGACGCCCGCCGTCAACGACGCTCTCGCAGACGCCGCTCCCGAGTCGCCCGCCGCCGTCGTGATGGCCGATCTGGGCCTCGCGACCGGCGACGCGCTCGCGGATCTGTTCGACGCCGACGCCGAGGTGGCGATCGTACCTGGACGCGGCGGCGGGACGAACGCGCTCGTCGTCCGCCACCCCGAGTTTCGCGTCGACTACCACGGGCTCTCCTACCGCGACCACCGGCGGATCGCCGCGGAGATCGACGCCGACGTCGCGGTCGTCGACTCCCACCGGCTGTCGACGGACGTCGACGAGCGCGCGGATCTGGTCGAGTTGCTGTTGCACGGCGACGGCCGTGCGACGGCGTGGCTTCGTGACGCCGGGTTCGAGCTGGCGGTCGAGGGCGGTCGAGCCGGCGTGCGCCGATAGGATTCTCGGGCCGACGCGGCGCGGTCGCGCGTCGTTTCGGGCGTCGATGGGATCGTTCGGGACTGCTAGAAATTAGTGCTAGTATCGTGTCATCGTGACACATGGGGGAAGATAACCTCGCGTACACGTCAGCGACGGAGATGGCCGCCCGAATCCGGAGCGGCGACCTGACCGCTCAGGAAGCCGTCGAAGCCAGCTTCGAACGGATCCGGGAGCGCAACGACGACATCAACGCGTTCGTGACGCTGCTCGAAGAGGCGGCGATGGAGCGGGCGCGGGAAGCCGACGAGGCCGTCGCGGCCGGCGAGCCGCTCGGCCCGCTCCACGGGGTGCCGATCGCGATCAAGGACCTGTTCGACTTCAAGGCCGGCGTCCGCAACACGATGGGGTCGGCGCCGTTCGAGGAGTTCGTCCCCGAGGAGACTGCCACCTACGTCCGGCGCCTGGAGGAGGCCGGCGCGATCGTCGTGGGCAAGACGAACACGCCGTCGTTCGGCCACAAGGGGACGACCGACAACCTGCTGTTCGGCCCGACCAGCACCCCGTTCGACCTGGAGCGCAACGCGGGCGGGTCGTCGGGCGGTTCGGCCGCCGCGGTGGCCGACGGGCTGGTCCCGATCGCGCAGGGCTCGGACGGCGGCGGGTCGGTCCGGATCCCGGCGTCGTTCTCGGGCGTCTACGGGCTGAAGGCGTCCTACGGTCGGGTCGCGCAGGCGATCCGCCCGGACGCATTCCTCTCGCACACGCCGATGATCCACGCCGGGCCGATCGCGCGCACCGTCGAGGACGCCGCCCTGATGCTCGACGTGATGGCCGGTCCCGACCCGCGCGATCCGCTGTCTGTCCCAGACGAGGATCCGGACTACCGCGGCGCCGTCCACCGGGGCGTCGAGGGGCTCTCGATCGCGTACAGCCCGGACTTCGACGTGTTCCCGGTCGACGAGCGCGTCCGCGACGTGGTCGACGACGCCGTCGACGCCTTCGAGGACGCCGGCGCGACCGTCGAGCGGGTCGACCTCGGCATCGACGTCGACCAGCAGGAGCTGGCCGACATCTGGCTGCGCCAGATCGCCGGGCTCTACCACTCCGCGATCGAGGGGTTCAAAGACGAGGGGATGGACCTGCTGGGCGACCACCGCGACGAGATGGTCCCCGAGCTCGTCGACCTGCTGGAGGACACCCGCGACATGAGTCTGCTCGAGTACAAGCGCGACGACCACGTCCGGACGCGGGTGTACGACGCCGTCCAGGACGTCTTCGAGCAGTACGATCTGCTGGTGACGCCGACGCTGGCCGTCCCGCCGGTCGAGAACACCGAGGGCAAAGGCGGCACCGTCGGGCCGACCGAGATCGACGGCGAGGACGTCGATCCGCTGATCGGCTGGTGTCTCACCTACCCGATCAACTTCACCGGCCATCCCGCCGCCTCGGCGCCGGCCGGGCTGACCGACGACGGACTCCCCGTCGGGATGCAACTGATCGGCGACCGCTTCGACGACGAGACCGTGCTGGCGGCCTCGGGCGCGCTCGAACGGGCGAACCCCTGGCACGACCACTACCCGCCGCGGTAGCGCCGCGCCGCCGTCTGCGTTTCGACCTTGCCATTTCGTCCCGCCCCGAAGTCGAACCTTTATCGGGGAGCGCGCACTCCTTCCGATGATGATTCCGGGGGCCGAGGAGTACGGCGTCGACGTGACGATCGACGAGGCGGACGTGGCGTCGCTGCTCGACGTCGGTCCCGACGACGTCGATCCGGCTCCCGAACTGTCCTTCGCGCGGAACGTGTTCGTCCCGCTCACGACCGCGTGTCGGTACACCTGCACCTACTGCACGTACTTCGACCCGCCGGGCGAGGCGACGCTGATGAGCACCGACGAGGTTCGCGAAACCCTGCAGATGGGCGCCGACGCCGGCTGCACGGAGGCGCTGTTTACCTTCGGCGACGATCCGGACGACCGCTACGAACAGGTCCACGACCAGCTCGATTCGTGGGGCCACGACTCGATCCACGAGTACCTCCGCGAGGTCTGCGAGATCGCCCTCGACGAGGGACTGCTCCCCCACAGCAACCCCGGCGACCAGACCTACGAGCAGATGGCGACGGTCGCGGACGTCAACGCCAGCATGGGCGTGATGCTGGAGACGACCGCGGACGTCGACGCCCACGCAGGCCGGCGCCGGAAGAACCCCGGCCAGCGACTCAACACGATCAAAAATGCCGGCAAGCTGTCGGTCCCCTTTACTACCGGTATCTTGGTCGGCCTCGGCGAGGACTGGCGCGATCGCGCCGAGAGCCTGCTGGCGATCCGCGAGATGCACGAGCGCTACGGTCACGTTCAGGAAGTGATCGTCCAGCCAGTAGTGGAAAACGAGCGCTGGAGCGGCGGGTCTCCGGAGCTCGACACGATGCGCCGCGTCGTCGCGATGGCCCGCGCGGCGCTGCCCGAAGAGGTCTCGGTGCAGGTGCCGCCGAACCTCGCGCCGGCCCGCGAACTGGTCGACTGCGGGATCGACGATCTCGGCGGCGTCTCGCCGATCACGGACGACTACATCAACCCGGACTACGAGTGGCCCGCGCTGCGGGAGCTGGAGGCCGTCGCCGAGCACGGCGACGTCCCGCTCCGCGAGCGCCTGCCGGTGTACGAGCGATTCCTGCCCGAGGGGCTGCGGACCGACAGCTTCGCGGGCGAGCCGGCGCCGGGCGACGACTGGCTCTCGCCGACGATCCGGGATGCCATCGACGCTCAGGACGACGCCGGCGAGCGCTATCGCGGCGTGCTGGCCGGCGAGCCGGTCCCGGCGGACGACTGATGCGTCGCCGGAAGGAGTTTCGGCGTCCCGCTCAGTCGTCGCTCGCGGGCATCGGTTCGCCGTGCTGGACGTCGGTGCCGAGCACGTCGAGGAACTCCGAGATCCACTCGACGTGGTCGGTGAACACCCGGCCGGTCACCAGATTGCCGTCGACCGTGACGCCGTCGTGCCACTCGCCGCCGCCGGACTCGACTTCGGCCCTGACTGCCGGGTAGGACGTCAGCGCCCGGCCTTCGATGACGCCGGCCGCGTTGAGCAGCTGTGGCGCGTGACAGAGCGCCGCGACGGGCTTGTCCTCCTCGAAGAAGTGCTGCACGCACTCGATCACCTCGTCGTAGGTGCGCAGATACTCCGGCGCGCGCCCGCCGGGGATGACCAGGCCGTCGTACGCCTCGGCGTCGATGTCGTCGAACGTCGCCGAGAGCTCGAACGTGTGGCCCGGCTTCTCGCTGTAGGTCTGTTCGCCCGTGAAGTCGTGGACCGCGGTCGCGACGGTGTCGCCCTCTTCCTTGTCGGGACAGACCGCGTCGACCTCGTGGCCGACCGCCTGGAGCGCCTGGTAGGGGACGATCACTTCCCAGTCTTCCACGTAGTCGCCGACGAGCATGAGCAGGTCGTGTGCCATCTAATCACCCACGCTAGTCGTCCACGACCGCGATAAAATGCGTTCGCCCCGACGCGTCGTCGCCCCGCAACCGTTAGGCGACGTCAGTCGTCGGCGTCGATCGCCGCGGCGTCGTCGGCCGACTCGCGCTCGAACAGCGGCGTCCCGTCGGCGCGCGGCCCGAGTTCCGGCCCGAACGGCGGGTCGTCGGGATCGATCCGGCGGCGCTGCCGGTAGTCCGTCGAGCGCTCGACGGGGACTCTGCCGATCGAGGTGATCATCTCGACGTACTGCTCGAAGGTGCGGACCTCGCCGTAGTCGCCGCCGGCGCGCTTGGTGATCTCCTCGGAGAGGATCGTCCCCATGAAGTCGTCGGCGCCGCAGTTGAGTAGCTTCAGCCCGTGCTCGTCGCCGTACTTTACCCACGAGGACTGGATATGGTCGACGTTGTCCAGGAATAGCCGGCCGACGGCGACCATCAGTTCGTCCTCGTCGCGCGACGCGCCGCCCTCTACCAGTCCCTGCTCGTACAGCGGCGTGTTCTGGTGGATAAAGGATAGCGGGACGAACTCGGTGATCGCGCCCGTCCGGTCCTGGAGTTCTCGGATCCGCTGCAGGTGGAGCGCGCGGTGGGCCTCGTTCTCGACGTGGCCGTACATGATCGTCGACGTGAGATCCAGCCCGACGTTCGCGGCGGCCTCCATGGCGTCCATCCACTCCTCGGTGCCGATCTTGCCGGGGCAGATCACGTCGCGGACCTCCTCGACGAGGATCTCGGCGGCGGTGCCCGGCACGCTGTCGAGGCCGGCGTCTTTCAGCCGTCGGAACACCTCCTCGTAGCTCCAGTCGGTGCCCCGCTTCGCGTGGTAGGCCTCCTCGGGCGTCATCGAGTGGACGTGGACGCCGCCGACGCTCATCGCCGCGATCTGGTCGACGTACGTCCCCGGACTCGTCTCGTAGTCCGCGGGCGGTCGGTAGTTGACCTCCTTGGGATTCTCGGCGGCCTCGAGGATCTCGCGGTGCTCGTCGTCGAGCGCGAACGCCGGATGCAGTCCCGACACCGAGCAGACCTCGTAGACGCCCATCTCGGCGGCGTCCGCGACGATCTCGCGGGACTCGGCGGGCGTCTTGGTGAACCCCGGGTTCTCGCCGTCGTACTCGGTCTCGAAGCGCTGTGCGGCGTCCTTGAAGTTGCAGAACTTGCACCCCACGTTGCACGCGGTCGTGACGTTGTTGTTGAGGTTCGCGACGAACGTCACCTCCTCGCCGACGATCTCGGCGCGGCGCCGATCCGCGGCTTCCAGCACCCGCTCTTTCCGCTGCCGGTCGATCCCCTCCTCGTCCGTGCCGGTGGTCAGCAGTTCGATCGCGTCGTCGACCGACAGCCGCTCGCCGTCGCGCGCCTTCGCCAGCGCGTTCTCGAACGACTGGTCGGTCTCGGGGACGCGCTCGAACTCGACCTCGTCGGGCACGTCCCCCTCGCCCTTCTCCATCACGTATCGAACGACGGTCCACCGTTAAAAACGTGCGGTGATACCGGCTAGGATGGTGCGTTGTTGGACTGGCGTTCGCTGTTGCTCGTACGGTGACTACTACGCCCGAAGCCCTCGGCCGGCTCGGGGTTCCGGGGCTCGCTGCGCGCTTCGCTCCCTATCAGTCGCTCCAGTGCTTGCGTCGCCCGGGAACCGCCGAGCCGGCCTCGCCCTTCGAGTCCGCCAGGGGCCGGCTGATCAATCCAGGGCCTGGCGGACTCGAAGGGCGAGCGGTCGTCCGGGAAGCACGACGAAGCAAGCACTGGAAGGAGCGAAGCGACTGAAGCGCGCAGCGAGTCGCGCGACCGGACGGGCGCGAGGGCTTCGGGCGTGGTGTTCACGTCGTCGCCGTCGATCGATGCTCTCTTCGAAGCACGTCCACCTGATCCTAGTCCCCTTGCTCGAAATTTCGGCAGGTACATAGGCCGCCGATTCGGGAGTCCAACTATGACGAGCGTCAAGGAGTTCCGCGTCGAGGTCGAGCCCTCGGCGGGGGAGCTGGGCCGCGGCGCGTTCCGCTTTACCGACGACTACTCGGTGTTCGACTGGGGCAAGATGCCCGACGAGATCCCCGAGAAAGGAGAGAGCCTCTGCGCGATGGGCGCGTTCAACTTCGAGCTGCTGGAATCCGAAGGCGTCCCGACGCACTACCGCGGAGTGGTTCCCGGGGACGCCGACGAGGCCGTCCCGCTCGACGACGTCGACGCCGCGCCGCGCGAGATGGCGATCGACCTGACGCAGGTGCCCGACCTGCCCCACGACGGTCGGGATTACGACTACGACGCCTATCACGATCAGGCGGGCGAGAACTATCTCGTCCCCCTGGAGATCGTCTTCAGAAATCGCGTCCCCGTCGGATCGAGCCTGCGCGGGCGCACCGAGCCCGCCGACCACGACCTCGGGTTCGAGGAGTGGCCCGACGAGGCCGTCGACCTCGACGAGCCGGTCGTCGAGTTCTCCACGAAGTACGAGGAGTCGGACCGCTACCTCTCGCGCGAGGAGGCCGACCGGATCGCCGGCGCGGCCGATATCGAGGATCTCGAAGCCACCGCCCGCGAAGTGAACCGGATCGTCACCGAGCGCGCCGCCGAGGCCGACATGACCCACGAGGACGGCAAGATCGAGTGCCTGTATTTCGAGGGCGAGATCCGCGTCGCCGACGTCGTCGGGACGCTCGACGAGAACCGCTTTTCCTACGACGGCCAGCAGCTCTCGAAGGAGGTCATCCGGCAGTACCACAAGCGCACCCAGCCGGAGTGGGTCGACGCCGTCGACGCCGCGAAGGAACGCGCGAAAGAGGAGGACGTCGCCGACTGGCGTCCGCTCTGTGAGGTCCAGCCCGAGTCGCTCGACGACGACGTGATTCAGGTTGCGCGGGATATCTACGCCGCCGGCGCCAACGCCTACGTCGGCCGCGAACTGTTCGACGCGCCGCCGATCGAGGACGCCGTCGCCGCGGCGCGGGAGCTCTGAACGGTCGCGCGGTCGGAGCCGGCTCGGCGCGGCGAATTTTGCGATGCCGCCGGAAATGCAATCCTTATAGTGCGCCAGCACCCTCCCTGTGAACAAATGGTGGACCCGACATCGGAGCTCGAGGAGGACATCGACGAGGACGAGGCGCCGAACTGCGAGGTCTGCGGCGAGCCGATCGTGGAGGACCCGAACCACGTCGTCCGGACGCGGGTCGAGGACGGCAAGGCCTACCATCGCCACTTCTGTAGCGAGGCCTGCGCGGCGGAGTTCGACGACGCGAACTGACGGCGGCCTGCTCCCATCGACCGACGGCTTATTCTTCGCTCGGCGGTTGCTTCTCTCGATCGTCGTCTCGTTTCCGCTACGTTCCGGCGGCCATTCCTCTGCGTCGCCACTCGGAGTACGAGGTGCGCGAAAAGATGCTGCCGCGCCGCGATCAGTCGTCGTCGGACTCGGTCGTGATCTCGGCGCCGTCGCCGCCCTCGCTCAGCGCGTCGCCGAGGCCGTCGACCGGCCGGTCGGGGTTGGCCCGCTGGGCGTCTCGGGTCAGGCCGAGCTGGTAGCCGTCGGCGTCGTCGCGGAGGCTGGTGCGGCCGCGGTGGACCGAGACGTCGTTGTTCAGGTGCAGGCGCACGGCTTCGAGCAGCGCGTCGGCTTCGAGGGGCTGGCCGCGCTGCTTGAGGTCCGCGCGGGTGTCGTCGTCTCGGACGTCGCAGGCCCGCTGGGTGATGATCGGGCCCTGGTCCAGGTCGGTCGTGACGTAGTGGGCCGTGACGCCCGCGATGCGGACGCCCTCCTGGACCGCCTGCTCGTAGGCCCGGGCGCCGGGGAACGCCGGCAGCAGGCTCGGGTGGATGTTGATGATCCGGTCCTCGTAGCGGAACACGACGTTCGGGCTGAGGATCCGCATGTAGCGCGCGAGCACGATCAGGTCGGCGTCGTACTCCGCGAGCAGGTCCAGCAGCTCCTCCTCGTCGGGCGTGCCTTTCTCGTCGCCGACGTCGTGGAACGGGACGCCGTACTGCTCCGCGAGCGGCTGGAGGTCGTCGTGGTTGCCGATCACGACCGAGATGTCCGCGCCCAGCTCGTCGTTGGTCCAGGCCTCGAACAGCGCCTCGAGACAGTGGGACTCCTTGGTGACGAGCACCGCGATCTGCTGGGTCTCGCGGTCGGCGGGAAATCGCACCTGCACGTCGACGTCGAGTTCGTCGCCCAGCTCCAGCAGGTCCTCGCGGAGCTTCTCCTCCGTGCAGACCATCTCGCTGGTGTCGACGGTCGTGGTCATCCGGAACAGGCCGTCCCGGACCGCCTGGTCGATGTCCTCGATGTTGATCCCGCGCTCGAACAGCAGGGAGGTGAACTGCGCGACGATTCCCGTGGAGTCGTCTCCGATAACCGTGATCTCGGTCAGCTCGTTCGTCATCGCGACCACCTCCGCGCGGGATCGGTGTCCGTCATCAGGCTATGTCTGATCGGCGGCGGGTAAAAGGCTTGTTTTCGCCGGTCTGTCGCGCGTGCAATTCGATACCACGCCGAGCGGCGGTCGTCGTCCGTCGCCGATGCGTCGGCGCGCGGCGCCGCGGCGGCCGCGTCGATACCCACGTACGTGCATACGGGCGCGAAGTCACAAACGTTTTTGCGCACGGTCTCCCAACTACTGGCGATGACTGCCTACACCGCCACGGTCACCGTGCGCCTGAAGACGGGCGTGCTCGACCCGGAAGCCGAGACGACCCAGCGCGCGCTCGAGCGGCTGGGCTTCGAGCTGGAGTCGCTGCGCTCGGCCGACCGGTTCGAGATCGACCTTGAGGCCGACTCGAAAGAGGCCGCCGCCGAGCGCGTCGAGGAGATGGCCGAGCGGCTGCTCGCGAACCCGACGATCCACGACTACGACGTCGAGGTCGAGGAGCGATAAGGAATGACGGTCTCGATCATCAGGTTCGGCGGATCGAACTGCGACCGGGACGCCGAGCGCGCCCTCGACCATCTGGACGTCGACGCCGAGATCGTCTGGCACGAGGACGGTCTCCCCGAAGACACGACGGGCGTGATGCTGCCCGGCGGCTTTTCGTACGGCGATTACCTCCGCGCCGGCGCGATGGCGGCCCGCTCGCCGATCATGGACGAGGTGCGGGCGGCCGCCGAGGACGGCGTGCCCGTGCTGGGCGTCTGCAACGGCGCCCAGATCGGTTCGGAGTCCGGGCTGACCGACGGCGCGTTCACGACCAACCGGAGCGCCCGCTTCCAGTGCGAGCACGTCCACCTGCGCGTCGAGAACGCCGACACGCCCTGGACCGCGGCCTACGAGGAAGGCGAGGTGATCGAGGTGCCGATCGCCCACGGCGAGGGCCGCTTCGAGATCACCGACGACCGCCTGGAGACGCTCCGCGAGGAGGATCGGGTCCTGTTCCGCTACTGCGACGCCGACGGCGAAGCGACCGAGGCTGCCAATCCTAACGGCTCGAAGGACAACGTCGCGGGCATCCTCGGCGAGCGCGAACACGTCGCCGTGCTGATGCCACACCCCGAGCGCGCGACGCTGCCGGACGTCGGTCGAACCGACGGGCAGGGCGTCCTCCGGGGTTTCGCGGCGGAGTAGCGCCGACGACGCGGTGCGGAATCGTGGCGAGTGGCGCCGACGGGACACCCCCGGATCGCGTCGCCGGAACTGCCGGAATTCTTTTTATATCCTCGTTTATATATTCTGCCAAGATTAAAGTCGGGCTGGTTCGTGGGTGGTGACGAACCGGCCGATTCGTCTCATGTCAGAGGCTATCACGATCCTCTGCGCGGCAGAGGATCAGGACGTGCTATCGCAGCTGGCGGGCCCGCTCCGGCGAGCGGGCTACGCGGTAGCGACGGCGTCGGACGCCGACGATACCGTCGCCGCGGTCGAGGCGGACGGGATCGACGCCGTCGTCGCGGCCCACGACCCGCCGGGGCCCGACGGCCTGTCGTTGCTCGACCGGCTCGAGGGTGCGGGCGTCCCGGTGTTGCTCTGTCCGGCCACGGGCGACGAGTCGCTCGCCGGGCGGGCGCTGGCGGCCGGCGCGGCGGGGTACGTCCCGCGGCGCGATGCCGACGCGGAGCTGGTCGATCGCATTCGGGGCGTACTCGACGACTCGGCGAGGGAAGCGGCGAGCGATACCGCGGTCGCCGAGCGCAACCGTCTCTCGCTGCTGATCAAGCAGTCGCCGCTGGCTCTCATCGAGTGGACGACCGAGTTCACGGTCGCCAACTGGAACCCCGCGGCGGAGGAGCTGTTCGGCTACACCGCCGAGAACGCGATGGGACGCCCCGGTCCGGACCTGATCGTCCCCGAGGACGAGCGCGACGCCGTCGGCGATATCTGGGACGGCCTGATCGGCGACGGACGGGTCACTCACATCGTCAACGAGAACGTCACGGCGTCGGGCGACCGGATCACCTGCGAGTGGCACAACACGCCGCTGACCGACGAGAGCGGCGAGGTCGTCGGCGCGCTGTCGTTCGTTCGCGACGTCACCGACCGCACCCAGCGCGTCGCCGCCCTGGAGACGCTCCAGGAGATGTCCCGGGACCTGATCGGCGCGAACTCCCGGCGGGACGTCGCCGAGATCGTCACGGACGCCGCGGCGGACGTGTTGCACTACCCGCTCGCGGCGTTCCGGCTCCACGACGAGGACGCCGACGCGCTCGTGCCCGTCGCCAGCGCGGCGGACGGCTGGGACGCCGGGACGGTCGAGTCGCTGTTGCGCGACGAGGGGCCGCTCTGGCGCGCGTTCGACGTCGGCCAGCAGGTCGTCTACGAGGACGCGGGCGAGTTCGAGGGCGTCGACGCGGCGAGCCTGCTCGTCCAGCCGCTGGGCGATCACGGGGTGCTTTCCTTTGCCAGCTCCGACACCGATGCTTTCGACGAGACGGACAGGTATCTGGCGACGGTCGTCGGCGCCGCCGCGGAGACGGCGCTCGAACGAGCCGAGCGCAAGCACGAACTCGAACGCCGCGAGCGGCTGCTCGACGCCGTCGGCGACGGGCTGTACGCGCTCGACGAGCAGGGGTACTACACTGAGATCAACGACGCCGTCGCCGAGATGACGGGGTACGACCGGGACGAGCTGCTGGGAGCGCACGTCTCGAAGATCATGCGCGACGAGGACATCGAGCGCGGCGAACGACGACTCGAGCGGTTGCTCGCCGCCGACGAGGCCGACGTCGAGTCCTACGAGGTGACGATCGTCGCCGAGGACGGCGAGCGGATCCCCTGTGAGGTCAACATGTCCTTGCTGCCGGGCGAGGAGTTCACGGGCAGCGTCGGCACAGTCAGAGACATTAGCGAGCGAAAGCGAATGGAGCGGGCGCTCCGCGAGCGAAAGCGCAAGATCGAGAGCGTCCACCGCGTCGCGACGCAACTGGAGGAGAGCCGCTCGGTGGGGACGATCTTCGATCTGGCCGTCGACGCCGCCCGCGACGTGTTCGGCGTCGACGCCTGCACGATCCGGACGATCGACGGCGAGACGACGAGCGCGTTCGTGGCCGACGGCTCGCCGATCGACGGCGCCGTCGGCGCGGACGGTCGGCTCGATCGGCGCGCGTACGACCGGACGCGCCGCGACGGCGAGACGCTGGTGATCGACGACCGCCGCGAGCGCGGCGACGACGCGGGGGCGATCCGATCGCTGCTCTCGGTGCCCGTCGGCGACGCCGGCGTGTTCCAGGTCGCGACCGACGACGTCGGGTCGTTCGACGCGGAAGACGCCGAGATCGCCGAGCTGCTGCTCTCACACGTCGCGAACGCCGTCGAGCGGGTCCGGTTCGAGAGCGAGCTCCGCGAGGAGCGCGATCGATTCGCCGCGCTGTTCGAGAACGTCCCGGACCCGGTCGCCAGCGTCCGCCAGAGTGACGGGCAATCGACCGTCATCGACGTCAACCCGGCGTTCGAGCGCGTGTTCGGCTTCGACGCCGAGCAGCTCCGGGGCGAACCGATCAACCAGCACATCGTCCCCCCGGAGAACCGCGACCGGGCGGCGGAGCTCGGCGCGCGCGGCGCGGACGGCGAACTCGTCGAGACGGAAGTGAAGCGCCAGACCGCCTCCGGCCTCAGGGACTTCGTGCTGACGGTCGTTCCGGTCGACGTCGACGGTACGACGACCTACGGCGTCTACACCGACGTCACCGAGCGCAACCGCCAGCGACAGCGCGTCGAGGTGCTCAACCGGGTGCTGCGCCACGACCTCCGCAACGGGATGAACATCGTGAAAGGCTGCGCGGAGATGCTCGACGCGATGGTCGAGGAGGGCTCGGAGTACGCGGCGACGATCCAGGAGCGCGCGGACGAACTGATCGCGCTCGCCGAGAAGACCCGCACGGTCGAGCGGACGCTCGACCGCGACGACGCCGAGCCGGGATCGGTCGACGTCGTCGCCGCGGTCGAGTCGATCGTCGACCGCGTCGGCGAGGAGTTCGACGACGTCGACGTGACGACCTCGCTCCCCGACCGCGCCGACGCGCTCGCGGACAGCATGCTCAGGACGGCGATCTACCACGTCGTCGAGAACGCGATCGTCCACAACGACGGCGACCGCCCGTCGGTCGACATCTCGGTCGACGAGCGCGCCGAGCGGGTCCGGATCGCCGTCACCGACGACGGACCCGGCATTCCCGCAGAGGAACGCGAGTTGCTCGCGGAGGACCGCGAAATCACCCAGCTGCGTCACGCGAGCGGCCTCGGCCTGTGGCTGGTCAACTGGGTGGTCACCCAGTCCGGCGGCGAACTCTCCTTCGAGGAGGCGCCCTCCGGCGGCACGCGGGTCGTTCTGGAGGTGCCGCGGGCGCGCGTCGAGCAGCACCCCACCTGAGCGGGACCGCCCGGTGTCCCTATCCGGCCGCCACCGATCAGCGCCGAACCTCGACCGGCGAGTCCGTCGTGATCCACTGCCCCGCGGCGTCCTGCACTCGCAGCTCTATCCGTCCGTCGGAGCGATACACCAGTTCGGTCTCCCCCGGGTCGACCGGCGAGGGCTGGTTCCCGTCAGTTCCGTCCATGGCATCTCGCGGCGGCGTCGCGCCGCGCTGTGTCCGACGCTGGAGCGTACGTGCTCATTAGTACGAGCCACATACCGAGAAGAAGAGGGTTGCTACGCTCCGTTTGTCGTCTACTTCGGTGGGGTCGTCCGGCGTCTACGTCGGTGGCGTCCGCCACCGTCTCGGCGACGCCGTCTTCTCAGCGCGCCAGCGGGAGGTTGAACGTCGTCTCGCGCTCGCGGACGGCCTCCCACGTGTGTTCACAGTCACAGGTGACCTGCTCGAACACCGAGGGGTCCTGCCGGAGGTCGAAGTCCTTGATCGCCCGCTGGACGCGGTCGTCGCACTCGCCGCAGTTGTGCGGGCCCCGGTCGCTGCCGTGGCCGACGGGATCGGAGACGACGATGGCGTCGACGTCGGCGGTCTCTTCTAACACGTGAGCGACGCTCCAGAGCCACGGCGGGCGGTAGCCGTCCCGGAAGTGTAGCTCGTCGACCATCGTGTAGCGCTGGACGTTACAGGGGTTCATCGAGACGGTGTGGGCGTGCTCGGCGCAGCGCTCGATCGAGCTGATCATGTCGTCGATCGCCTCCTGCTCGGAGAGGAACGGCGGCTTCATCAGGAGGTACGCCTTGATCCCCGCGCCGGCCGCGTCGGCCTCCTCGCTGGCCTCGACGAACTGCTCGTAGTCGAAGTACTTGTTGACGCAGTCGTGGCGCACGCGGTCGGTCGCGGTCTCCAGGCCGACCGCGACGTCGGTCTCCAGGCCCTGCTCGGTGAAATCCTCGATCTTCTCGCGCTCGACGAAGTCGGGCAGGCTCTCGACGACGATCCGCTCGCGGTCGCCGAACGTCTCGGCGATGGCCTGCCGCGTCTCGGCGGCGACCTCCCGCTCGTCGAGGAACGAGCCGCTGGTGTAGATCTTGATGAGCCCCGATTTCTCGTCGGCGTTCTCCGCCTCGTGGTCGAGACAGACGTCGATCTGGTCCATCATCGCGTCGTGGGCGACGCTGCCGCCCTCGACGGACTCGGCGACGTAGCCACACATCGTGCAGCCGCCGGCGCGGGCCCACCGACAGCCGCCCGTGTTGAGGATGATCGTCAGGCTCTGGTAGACGCCGTCGGGCGTGTTGTCCTCGTCGATCCACACGCGCGTCGGCTCGTGGGGGTCGTAGGTGGCGTCCTTTTCGGAGCGGATCTCCCGCATCACCTTGTTGTGGGCGTCCATCCCCTTCCCCTCCTCGTAGACTTCCGGACTCGGCTTGCTCATTGGCGATTCGTAGCCGACGAGTCCGTAAAACGGCAGCGGTCGGCCCCGCGGGGCGAATCTGGACGCCGTGGCGGCGTCGGCGCGGCCGCGGCACCTCGGAGCGGGACGCCCTCGTTCCGCGGTTGGATCGAGACGCCATCGCTCCGCGGCCGGGGCGGGACGCCGATCCGGCGCTTCACGCGCTGAAGTTCGGCTACGGTATTAATTCGTCCGGGCGTACTACGACGAACCACGATGAGCGATTCAGCGACCCCCGACGCGTCCGACCCCGCCGGTAGCCCGGACGCCCCCGGCGACGGCCGCCCGATGTCGACCGACGAGATCCGCGACACCTACGCCGATCGCGCGAGCTGGTTCGCCCGCCTCGACTGGCTCGATCGCCTGGTCACGGGTCGGTACCGCGAGCCGCTCTTCTCGCAGGCCTCGGGCCGCGTGCTCGACGTCGCCTGCGGGACGGGCGTGAACTTCCCGTACCTCCCGCCGGATGTCGACCTCGTCGGGATCGACGTCAGTCCGGAGATGCTGGCGGGCGCACGCCAGCAACTCGACGGACTCGACCTGGACGGCGAACTGCACGAGATGGACGCCCAGGCGCTGGCGTTCGAGGCCGACAGCTTCGATACCGTGATCTCGTCGCTGTCGACCTGCACCTTCCCCGACCCGGTCGCCGCGCTGCGCGAGATGGACCGGGTTTGTAAGCCGAGCGGGCAGATCCTCCTGCTGGAACACGGCCGCAGCGACGTCGAACCGATCGGCCGGCTCCAGGACTGGCGGGCCGACGCCCACTACGAGTCGATGGGCTGCCGGCTGACGCAGGAGCCCCTCGACCACGTGGCGGCGGCCGGACTCGACGTTCGAGACGTTCGCACCGCCCTGTTCGGCATCGTCACCGCCGTCGAGGCCGAGCCGTCCGGAGACTGAGAATCGACGTTCGGTCGGTAGCGGACACGACTGCCGGAATTCGACAGAACACTTATGATACTTGGGAGGAAGGTAACTCCGTCATGCGCCGCCGCTCCCTGCTCGCGGCCGCTTCGGCCGCGGCGACCGCCGGGATCGCCGGCTGTACGGACTCCGAGTCGACCGGCGTCGAGGTTCTCGATAGAGAACTGACCGAGGCCGTCGAGGGCGAAGCGACGATGCGCGTCCGCGTCGAGAACGGCGGCGACGGGGGCCACGTCGAGGTGGCCGTCGACCTCGCGTGGACCACGGGCGAAGCGGAGGGAGAGGTGTTCGAGACGTACTCGGACGTCGTCGGCCTCGACGCCGGCGAGCGGCGCTGGGTCGACGTTTCGGTGCGTCGCTATCCCGATCAGGAGAGCGACTACGAGTACCGCCTCGCGGCGTCCCGGACGGATCGCCCGCTCGCCCGCTTCGCGTACGACCCCGAGAGCCCTGCGGTCGGGGACGTCGTTCGCTTCGACGCCGGCCCCTCGCGCGTCGTCGACGGCGCCATCGCCGCGTTCGACTGGTCGATCGGCGACGCCTACGGGGTCGGCCGCGAGATCGAGTACCGGCTGGAGGAGGAGAGTGCGGAGGGATTGTCTGTCGAGTTGCGCGTCACCGACACGCAAGGGAAGTTCGACACCGCGCGGCGTCGGATCGATCCCGAGGGCTGATTCTCCCCCGGAGCCCAGCGACGTTCGCTTCCGGGAGCCCAGCGACGCTCGCGCCCGCGACCGGCACAACAACCATTACACCCGGCCACAGTAGTCTGCGGTAACAGATGGCAACCGGACTCGACGTGGATGCGCGCCACGCGGTCGTGGCGCGCGATGGCGCGACCGACGCGGAGCGCGCCGCGTACGTGGAACTCCCGACCGACGAGATGGTGCTGGAGATGCTTTCGAGCGCCGACGCCGAGTACGTCGAGCGCGGCGACAGCGCGTTCGCCGTCGGCGACGCCGCCGCGGACTTCGCGGACATGTTCAACGCGACGACCGAGGAACTCCTGCCCTCGGGAATCCTGACTGGCGATCGGGAGGCTGGTGCGGACCTGCTCGAACTGCTCGTCGCCCAGGTGGCGGGCAGTCCCGAGGACGAGGGCGAGCCGATCGGCTACGCCGTGCCCCCCGATCCCGTCGACGCCGGCGGAGACGCGCTCTATCACCGGCGGACGCTGGACGACCGGCTGACCGCTCTCGGCTACGATCCCGCGCCGATCGACCGGGCGACCGCGGTCGGCTACGCCGCACTCGCCGGCGAGGAGTACACGGGCCTGGCGATCGCGCTCGGCGCGGGCACCACCGACGCCGTCCTGCTCGATCGGGGCGCCCCGGTCGCCCGCGTCGGCCTCGCCCGCGGCGGGCGCTGGATCGACGAGCAGGTCGCCGAGGCGACCGACCGGCCGATCGAAAACGTCGCGGCCGAGCGCGACGCGTTCGACCTCGAACACCCCAGCAGCGACGGCGTCGGCGGCGTGCTCTCGGTGTACTACGAGAACCTGCTCTCGTACGTCGCCGAGCAGCTCGCCCGGAATCTCCCGGCGGACGCCATCGATCGCGACGGTCCGCTGCCGGTCGCGGTCGCCGGCGACGCTGCAGTTCCCGACGGCGTCGCGCCCGCGCTGGCCGACGCGCTCGCGGACATCGATCTGCCGTTCGAGTTCGGCGACGTCGCGGTCGCCGACGATCCCCGCACTGCGGCCGCCCGCGGCGCGCTCGTCGCCGCGACCGAGCGCGACGCCGACGCGGCGACGCCCGACCGCGCGCTCGACGACGCCGCGTTCGAGCCGGCGCTGGCTGCGGCGTCGACCTTGCCTGCGGAGGAGCCCGCGGCGTCCGACGACGTCGCGGCGCCGGCCGGCGCCGACAGGTCGGAGGCGACGATCACGGACTTCGGCGACGGCGCGACCGGAGGTGAAGGCGGCGAGACCGGGGCGGACGATGACGGCGATTCCGGTTCCTCGCCGTCTGTTTCGGCCGATTCGTCCGCCGCCGCGGACGTGAACACCGAGCTTCGCGCGGCGGTCGACGACCTCGAATCCGAAATTGCAGAGCTCTCGGGTCGCGTGGACGAGCTCGCCGACGCTCGTGAAACGGACGTCTCCGCCAGAGACGGCGATCGGGTCGACGCGCTGACCGAGCGCGTCGACGATCTCGCGGACGTCACGGCGCGCTCGGAAGCCGTCGACGACGTCGAGTCCGATCTCGACGACCTCTCGACCCGCGTGGACGAGCTGTCGGCCGACGTCGAGAGCCTGGCCGATCGGATCGGGGGCGAGGACGCGGCGAGCGACGAGCTCGCCGAGGATCTCGCGGCCGCGACCGACCGCCTGGACGCTCTAGGCGAGCGCGTCGACGAACAGGAAGCGTCGGTCGAGAACGTCGAGAACGACGTCGAAACGATCGACGAGGACGTCGACGCGATCGGCGGGACCGTCGAGTCGATCGAGGACGAGGTCGCGACGCTCGACGAGACCGTCGAAACGGTCCGAGGCCGGACGGCGTCGCTGTCGGACGATCTCGACGACCTCGCCGACGCGGCTGCGGTGGCGGAGCTACGGAGCGACCTGGCGACGGTTAGCGCGCGCGTCGACGACGTCGCCGACGAGGTAGACGAACTGGCCGACGACGTCGACGATGCTGAAAACGACGACGCGCTCCGTGAGTCGGTGGAGGACGCCGCATCGCGGCTCGACGCGGTCGAGGGACGCGTCGACGAGCTGATCGAGCGGACCGACGGTCTCGCGGAGCGGGTCGACGATCACGACGAGCGGATCGACGCGCTCGGCGACCTCGACGAGACGGTCGCCGCGCTGGAGACGACCGTCGACGACCTCGAAGGGCGGATCGACGCCGCCGAGTCCGCGCTCGACGGTGCCGCCGACGCCGAGGCGCTGGCGGCCGTCCGCGAGGACCTCGGTGCGGTGCGGGAAGACGTGGATGCAGTCAGAACGGACGTCGACGGGGTCGAAGCGACGGCTGAATCCGCGCGGGACGACGCGTCGGAAGCCCGGGAGACGGCGTCGGAGGCTCGAGAGGCGACGTCGTCGCTCGACGCCGAGATCGAGAACGTGCGCGACCTCGCCGCGGCGGCCGACGACCGGGCGGAGCCGCGCGACGACGCCGAACTTCGAGAGATCGCCGCGGAGGAAGCCCGGCGGCGGGTTCTCGCGCCCGTCGCCGGTGCGGCCGGGGTCGCGAGTCTCGCCGCCGGCGGCGCCGCGGCCGTCGCGCAGTTCCTGCTCGTCGGCGCCGCGTTACTCGCCGTCGGCGTCGCCTGTCTGGCGGTCGCCTTGCGGGTCCGGTGACCGCGTCGGCAGGCGGCCGCCGTATCCCGAATTTGCCGTGCGACGCGGCGTCCCGCGATCCGATCCTTTTGGGTGCGTCGGCCGCGGCCAGCGACCGGGCGGTGACGGCCATTTATTGAATCGCTCGCCGTACCGTACGGTGATGACATCCGCTCTGTTCGTCGTCAGCGAGGAGGGGTACTGGGGCGAAGAATGCGTGACGCCGCTGGAACTGCTGTCCGACGCCGGGGTCGACATCGACGTCGCGACGCCGAGCGGCGGCGAGCCGGTCGTCGACGACCGATCGGTCGACCCCGACACGGTCGGCGAGGAGACCGCCGAGCGCGTCAAGGACGTCCACAGGAACGACGAGCGCATGGCGAACCCGATGCCGATCGCGAAGGCGTCGGCGGACAACTACGACGCCGTCGTGTTCCCCGGCGGCCACGGCACCGAGTGGGACGTCAACCAGGATCACCACGCCCGCGCGCTGCTGCGCGAGGCCGTCGAGGGCGACGACGGCAAGGCGATGGTCGTCTGCCACGCGGTCGGCATCCTCGCCTTCACGCGGGACAGCGACGGCGACATCCTCGTCGACGGCCGGGAGATCACCGGCTTCCCCAACGACTGGGAGGAGGACATCGTCGACGAGAACGACAACATGCCCGACGGCCGGAAGCTCCCCTACTACGTCGAGGACGAGGTGAAAGCGGTCGGCGCCGAGTGGGACGCTGAACTCGACGCCGAGGAGAGCGTCACCGTCGACGGTGACCTGATAACGGCGCGCGGGCCGGAGTCCTCCCGCGCCGGCGCGACGGAACTCCAGCGCGCGCTCGGCGTCCAGGCGGATTGAGGACTATATTTCGTAGCGAACGACGTCGCGGGCGCCGCACTCGGGACAGACGACGACGGTCGGCTCCACGGACGTGCCGCACCGTCGACACTCGCAGACCACCGACTGATCCGCGCCCGTTTCGGCTCCGAGCAACCGGTCGAGCACTGACATACTGCTTGCATCGCGGGTGATACCCATAGTAATGAGAACCATTACTGGGCGTTCGCGTTGGTAAGACTCCATTTTACGTCCGCGCCGTCCGGTACTTTCCGGATAGCGAGTAATACTTGCCGTAAACTTGCGTCGCGAGCAGCGCGTCGCGGTCGGTCGTGGCGGACGGCGCGGAACGGTCTGGTGAACGACGTCGGTGCGAGTACCAACTGCGGAAAAACGAGCGGCGCCGACCGGCCTCAGGAGACGAGCTTGTCCTCGCCGCGCTCGACGACGATGCGACACGGCGGGGAGAGCTTGTTGTACGACCGGCGGAAGGCTTCTTTGACGACGGAGGCCTGCTCGACGGTGCAGTAGGCGGTGAAGATGCGGTCGCCCTCGGGGATGCGGGCGGCGGTGCCGACGATCTTGCCGAACGCCTGGCGCATCCCGTCGGAAACGCGGTCCGCACCGGCGCCGGTCGCCTGCTTGTTCTCCCGGATGACGTGGTGGGGGAACTTGCGGAGGATCATCTTGTAGTTGCCCTCGCCGAGTTCCTTGATGAGGTGGCGGTTCGCCGACAGCCGGGAGGCCTCCAGCGAGCCGTGGCGGAGCTGGACCTCCTCCTCGGTGACGAGGCTGATCTGGACGGGATAGTCCTCGGGGTCCGATTGGAGGTCGCCCATCTGGTGCTGTGCGATCTTCGAGCCGGGGATGCCGCCCATGAACTCCTTGCGGGTGTAGGGCGGCTTATCGATATTCCGGTACATCGAGGCCGGTTTCTCTGCCATGGTTACTACGGTGGAAAACGGCGAGTGCGCCAATAAGCGCTTCGATGGCACCCCGTCGCCGTGCGGGACTTTCACACCCCCTACCGTGTTCGGCTTCGCGTCGGCTGCCCGCCCCGGTCGACCGCGATATCGTCGTCCGAGTTCGCACCAACGCTTAAATACCCCTTCCCCGAAACCATAGCTGTCAGATGGCGAACGTCGAGATCACGGTCCCCGAGCAGCTCGAGATGCAGATCGCGCAGATGGTCGAACAGGACGAGTTCGTAACCCGCGAAGAAGCCGTCGAGGAACTCCTCTCGACGGGGCTGAAGGCGTACAAGACCAGCGGCCCGATGGACGACGAGGATGCGGGATTCGAGGACGACGGGATGATGGGCCACGACGACGAGTACGTCTTCTAGCGTCGTTTTCGCGCCCCGTGTCCGAATCGGCGTCTCGACGCCGTAGCGCAACTCGCCTCGGACGGCGGCGCCTCAGAGCGACGCCGCGGCGTCGAGCGCGATGTCGATCGCCCGCTCGACGTTGTTCTTCGCCTTCTCGGGTAGCTCGTCGTCGTCGGTCTCGCCCTTCTGGGTCCCCTCGACGAGGTTGCCGTCGACCGTGCAGATCGCGCCCGAGCGCAGGCCCTTCCGGCGCGCGAGCGTGAAGATCGCGGCGGCCTCCATCTCGACGGCGAGCACGCCGGCCGACTCCCAGGCCTCGACGTACTCGTCGGTCTCGGCGTAGAACGCGTCGTCGGTGGCGACCGGCCCGACGTGGACGTCCTCGTCGTTGGCCTCCGCGGCGTCGACCAGCCCCGAGAGCACCTCGTAGTCCGGGACCGCGGGGTAGGTGTCGGACTCGTAGCGCCCCGTCGTTCCCTCGTCCTTGGCGGCGCCGGTCGCGACGACCATGTCGCCGATCTCGATGCCCGACTGGAGCGCCCCCGTGGTGCCGACCCGGAGCACGGCGTCGACGCCGACCGCGGCCAACTCCTCGACCGCGATGGCGGCGGAGGGCGAGCCGATCCCCGTCGAGCAGATCGTCAGCGGCGTCCCGTCGTACTCGGCGTTGACGACCTTGTACTCGCGGTTCTCGGCGACGACCTCGGAGCTGTCGCAGTGACCGGCGATCCGGTCGACGCGTCCGGGATCGCCCGGCAGCAGCGCGACGTCTTCGAGATCTCCCGGTTCGACCAGCAGGTGCGGTTGTTTCGCCATGGGAACCTGTTCGTCCATGCGGGAGAAAAAACGCGCGCTTGCAGTCCGACTTACTCTCCGAGCACGTCCTCGACCTCGCCCCACGAGAGGTCGGTCCGCGCGCCCGTTCGCTCGGCCGCGAGCGCGCCGCAGGCGTTGCCGACCGTGAGCGCCCGCTCGCGATCGGCGTCGTCGAGCCGGGCCGCCAGAAAGCCCGCCGCGAAGGCGTCCCCCGCCCCGCTGGTGTCGACCGGGTCGACGCCGAAGCCGGCGTGGTGCCAGGTCTCCTCGGCGTCCAGCGCCGCGGCGCCGTCGGCGCCGCGCTTGACGACCACCGTGCAGTCGGCCGCCAGCGACTCGGCCAGGTCGGCGACGGCGGCGGCCTCGCGATCGTTACAGAACACCAGGTCGGCGAGCTCGAACGTCCGCGAGAAGTCCCGATCGGGCAGCCGGCGGCCGGGATCGAAGCTCACCGGGACGCCGGCGTCGGCCGCGATTTCGGCGAGTCTGGCGGCGGTTTCGGGGCGCTGGCTCGTGAGGTGGAGGTGATCGACGCTTCGGACGCGTTCGGAGTCGACGTCCTCGGGACCGACCGCCTCGTTGACGCCGTCGTTGCCCAGCATGGCCACCTCGCCGTCGTCGGCGATCAGCAGGTACTTCACCGACGTCACGGCGTCCGCGACCGTCGCGAGCCCGTCGATGCCGACGCCGGCGTCGTCCAGTTCCCGGCGGACGAGTAGCCCGTTCTCGTCGTCGCCGACGCTGCCGATCACGCTCGTTTCGACGTCGAGTCCGGCCAGCGCGACCGCCACGTTGGCGGCGCTCCCGCCGCCCGAGCGGTACTGCGCCGTGACGAGGGATTCCCCGTCGGGACGGGGGAGCCGATCGAGCGCCAGCGTCACGTCCCAGTTGACGTGGCCGGCGGTGAGAACGCGCGCCATGCGGTCTGTTCGAAACTGAGTGCGCCGAGAGAAAACGCTGTCGGGCCCTAGAATCCCCCGATCGCGAACACCAGCAGATTCTGGATCCCGGGGCCGAGTCCGACTGCCGCGACCAGCGCCAGAATCATGCGGGCCTGCGTCGGCTCTTCCTCGACGTACTCGCGGAACAGCACGACGACGGCGCCCGCGATGAACAGCTTGACGAACACGAACAGCCAGCCCGCGCCCATCAGCTCCGCGGTCGGCAGCGCGGCCCCCGCTTCCAGGATGAGCCGCGAGAGCGGCGTCCGCTCGGCGACGCCCGCGATCACGTCGTAGCCGATCGCCGTCGAGACGCCGTCGATCGCGTGGGCGGCGATCACGACGACGCCCGTCGCGCCGGTGACCGAGGCCGACTCGGTGAACGCGAGGCTCACGAACAGCCACGCTACCGCCGTCACGACGCCCGAAACGACGATGGCGATCACCGGCCAGAACGGCGAGAGCGTCCCGTTGTTGATCCCCTGGTACACCGAGAACACCGCGAAGGTGATCAGCACCGCCGTGCCGATCGTCCCGAGCGTCCGGTCGGTCGAGCCGTGGGTACGGATCTCGGCCGAGACGCCGGCGAACGCCCACGCCAGTCCGGTGACGATCGCCATCGTCGCGTACACCGCGGGCGCGCCGAACAGCGGCTCGACCGCGCCGGGGAACGTCCCCAGTCGCTCGAGCCCGTGGAGGACGCCGCCGATCGCCATCCACGGCGACAGCGCGACGACCGTCCAGTTCGTCACCGGCGGTCGGAGAAGGTGGACGAGTCCGACGACGCCGATCACCCCCACGACGAGTCCGATCGCGTACGGCAGCGGCGGTATCGCCAGCCCTTCCGGTAAGACCATATCTGACGTACGCGAACGGCAAGGGTGAAAACCTTCCGGTTGGGTGCGCTTTAATTACTGGCGAACACCAGATAGAAAACTTGCAGCGGCAAGCCATGTTGGCCGCGCGTGATCGCACTCACGGCGCTACCGGGTCCACGGCGCAGCGACGTCCTCGCCGAACAGCTCGCGCATCAGCGTCACGACGCTCTCGGGCGGGAACTGGCCCCGCTCGGTGACGATGGCGTCGACGAACCGCGGCGGCGTCACGTCGAACGCGGGGTTGTCGACGGCGAAGTCCTCGTCGACCTCTCCGCGCTCGTCGGCGTCGACGATAGCCGCCCGCTCCTCGTCGGCGAGCACTTCGCTCTCGGCGCGACGCTCGATCTCGACGGTGTGGCCGGTCAGCGTCTCGGGGTGGAGCTTGACCGTCGCCGCGGCGACCATCACGGGGACGCCCTGCTCGCGAGCGACGACCGCCAGCCCGCTCGTGCCGACCTTGTTGATCACCGACCCGTCGGCGGCGATGCTGTCGGCGCCGACGATGACGTGATCGACTCTGCTGAGGTGGCGTCGCGCCGCGCTGTCGACGATCAGTGTCACGGGAACGTTCCACTCACGGAGCTGTCGGGCGGTGATGTGGCCCTGCTTGCGCGGGCGGGTCTCCTTGACGACCGCTTCGATCTCCTTGCCGTCCTCGATCGCGCCCTCGACGCAGGCCAGCGCGTCCGTCGAGTGACAGTGCGTCATGACGGTGTCGCCGTCCCGGAGCCGGTTGGCGCCGATGCGGCCGAGCTTCGACTGGGCCGCCGCGACCGACTTCCGGAACTCCGCCGCGCGGTCGACGACCGTCGCGCGGAGCTCGTCCGCGCCGCGACTGCCGCTAGCTGCGGTGGTCGCCTCGAGATCCTTGAACACGTACCGGAGCGCGTTCGGCAGGCTCACCGCCGTCGGTCGGGTGTCGTGGAGTCGGCGGGCTGCGGCGCGTAGCTCCTCGCGGAGCCCGTCCGTCGTCTCGGCGTCGCTCGCCTCGGCCTGGGTCGCCAGCGCCGCCGCCGCGGCGTCCGCGATCGCGACCGCACCGCGGATCTCCATCTCGGCGATCGCCGCCGCCGTCGCCTCGACGTCGGGGTGCAGGGCCGGATCGGCGTCGGCGCGGTCGTCCGACTCGGCGTCGGCGCGACAGGCTGGATCGGTATCGGCGCGATCGGCCGAGCCGTCGTCGGCATCGACGGCGGGCTCGTCGTCCGGCATGCGATGTGGTACGGACTAGCGTGATAAAACATATCGGGCCGGCGCGGGACGCCTCGGTCGCCCTCGACCTGCGGGTTTTTCTCGCTGGCCGCTCTCGACGGCTCCATGGAGTACGCCGACTTCCCCGAGCGCATCGACCACACCGTGCTCGGGCCCGAGACGACGCCCGCGGACGTCCGGCGAGTGCTCGACGAGGCCGCGGAGTACGGCACGAACGCCTGTATACCGTCGTGTTACGTCCCCGAAGCCGCCGAATACGCGTCCGACGTACGGCTCGTCACCGTCGCGGGATTTCCCCACGGCCAGGAGCCGACCGGGATCAAGGTCGAGACCGCGGTCGACGCCGTGCGCGCCGGCGCGGACGAGGTAGACGTAGTGGCGAACGTCGGCCGCCTGCGCGCCGGCGAGGACGACGCCGTGCGCGAGGAGCTCGCGGAGATCGTCGCCGCCGTCGCCGCGCCGGTGAAGGTGATCGTCGAGGCGCCGCTGCTCGACGACGCCGAACTCCGACGGATCGCAGAACTGGCCGTCGAGGCGGACGCCGACTACCTCAAGACAGCGACCGGGTTCGCCGAGCCTGCTGACCCGGCCATCTCGGGCGGCGCGACCGTCCACGACGTAGAACTGCTCGCGGAGTACCGCCCCGTGAAAGCCAGCGGCGGGATCGGGAGCTACGAGCGCGCCCGGGAGCTGCTCGACGCCGGCGCCGAGCGGATCGGCGCCAGCAGCGGCGCGAAAATCGCGGCGGAGTACCTCGACGAGCGAGCGTAACGCGCGAAAAAAGATCGGTCAGCTGCAGTTTGCGGTCTCGTTTTCAGGCTCGGCGACGGGCCAGCAGCGCGGCGCCGGCCAGCGCGACGGTTGCGGCGGCCGGGCCGAAGCCGGGCACGCTGGAGTCGGATTCCTCGTCGCTTTCGCTATCGTCGTTCAGCCCGAGGAACTGCTTCGCGCTATCGGTGTCCATCGTGTTGAACGAGCGGTCCCAGTCGCCGCCGGTGTGAATCTCGGTCGAGGAGCTGGCGATCGCGAGTTCGCTGACCTCCTCCTCGCTCGCGCCGGACTCGACGAGTCCGTCGACGTGGACGTGCATCTCGCTGGTGTCGCCGTCCCCGAGATCGCCCGCGATCTGCGTGACGGTGTGGCCGCCGAACGCCTGGTTGACCTGATCGCCCAGCGCCGACATGTTGTCGAACTTGGCGCCGGCCTCGATCGTGACGCTGTCGGAGTCGACGCCGACGTCGATCTTGCCGGTCTGGAACTCGGAGTTTTTGAGCTGCTGGAGGACGCGTTCGGTCTCCTCGCCGGTCGTCGGGTCCTGGGACGCCGACTGGATGACCGAGTCGACCATCGTGCCGACGAGGTCCTCCTGCTCGACGCTCATCGACATGTCCGCGCTGAGCTCCCCGCCGTCCGTTTCGGCGTGGAGATCCATCGAGACGTCGTTCTGGGCGGCGTCGACGCCGCGGTCCTGGAGCTCGTCGACGTACGCGGCCCAGTTCTCGGAGTCGCTGGAGACGTCGGCGCCGACGTCGATCGTCTCCTCGCCGGCGGTCATGTTCGCGGACCACTCGACCGTCTGGCGCAGGTCCGCGGCCTGCTGGGCCTCGAACATCGTCCGCACCTGCTGGATGCTCTCGGTGACGTTCTCGTCGGTCGACTGGCTCTCGGCGATCTCGAGCGTCGAATCGAGCGCATCGCCGTAGTTGCCGATCTCGGCTTCCCAGCTACCCGTGGCGCCGGTGTCGGACGTCTCGACGTTCGCTTCGAGCGTCCGGAGCTCGACGTCGACGATGCTCTGTGCGACCGCGCCGGCTTCCTCCTCGCTCAGGTCGAGCTGTTCGTCCTGGGCGAGCTGGGTCTCCAGCTGATTCGCGACGCCGTCCTTGACGTTCTCGTACTCGACCGTGTAGGAGATGTCAAGCGTGTAGCCGGTGCTGGACTCCTCGAAGGAGTAGTCGTCGATCGTCACGGTACTGGTGCCGCCGAACTGCTCGGCCATGCCGCCGAACTGACTTTCGAGGGTCTGCTTGGCCGCGTCACGGTCCTCCCAGCTGCCGGCCTGGAACTCGCTGACCGGCTCGGTACGGTCGATGTCCATGCTGTAGCCCGAGCCGGTGTCCTCGACGCTCACGCCGTACGCGACGTCGGTCGGGATCGCGGCTTCGGCCTCGAACTCGCCGCTCGTGGCGAACGTGTCGGCCGTCATGCTCATGTCGCCGCTCGTCTGGAACGACTGGAGCTGAGCGGCGTCGCCCTCGTTGGGGACGGAGGCCTGGAAGTCGGCGTCGAACGTGTTGGTCTCGCTGGTTCGCTCGGCGGTCACGTCGAGCGCCAGCGACTCCAGTTCCTCGGGTCGGTCCATGCTGAAGGTGCCGTTACCGGCGAACCGGTCCTGTTCGAGCAGCAGCGTCAGGCCGCCGCTGGCGTTCTCCTCGAGCTCTTCGGAGTCGCTCTCGATGAGGACGTGGGCCAGCCCCTCGCTGGCGGACATCCCGATGTCCATCGTTCGGAGGTCGCTATCGTCGTCGTCGCCGTCCTCCTCGGTCTGGTAGACGAGCACGGCGTCGCCGTCCTCCTCGACGTAGATCTCGTCGGCCGTTTCGACGTCCTCGGCCGACTGGATCGTCGCGCCGTCGATGTTCGATTGGGCGGCCCCGTTCGTCCCGGCCGCGCCGATGATACTCACCACGAGCACGGCGACGAGTATCGCGGACGTCGCCGCGCCGGTTGTCACTGTGAACTTCCTTTCAGCCATACTATCAGTATGGTGGGACCAACTACTTATATTTTCATACCACTCTCTGAAGTAGAAATTCTTCCTCATCGACGATGTTCGATCCCAAATCGCCGATTTCCAGACGAGGGGAGAAGTTTTGTTTTCGGCAATGGGTGCCTCCAGTACGCCCGGGTGGTTTCGTCGCGCTTTTTGCCGCGCGGCCCCCATTCGGTGACGACGCGATGGCCCGCTACCACATCGAGACCTACGGCTGTACGTCGAACCGGGGTGAGAGCCGGCAGATCGAGCGCAAGCTGCGCGACGCGGGCCACCGACCCGTCGAGGGGCCGTCCGAGGCGGACGTCGCCATCATGAACTCCTGTACCGTCGTCGAGAAAACCGAGCGCAACATGCTCCGCCGCGCCGAGGAACTTCAGGAAGAGACGGCCGATCTGATCGTCACGGGCTGCATGGCGATCGCGCAGGGCGAGGAGTTCGACGAAGCCGGGATCGACGCCCGCGTGCTCCACTGGGACGAGGTGCCAAACGCCGTCGGCAACGGCGAGTGTCCGACCACCACGGCGGGCACCGAGCCGATCCTCGACGGCGTCGTCGGCATCCTGCCGATCGCTCGCGGCTGCATGAGCGACTGTTCGTACTGCATCACGAAGCACGCGACCGGCAAGATCGACTCGCCGCCGGTCGAGGAGAACGTCGAGAAGGCTCGCGCGCTCGTTCACGCGGGCGCCAAAGAAATCCGCATCACCGGCCAGGACACCGGCGTCTACGGCTGGGACGAGGGCGAGCGCAAGCTCCACCGCCTGCTCGATCGCATCTGCTCGGAGATCGACGGCGACTTTCGGGTTCGAGTCGGCATGGCCAACCCGAAGGGGATCCACGGCATCCGCGAGGAGCTGGCCGACGTGTTCGCCGAGCACGACGAGCTGTACAACTTCATCCACGCGCCCGTCCAGTCGGGCTCGAACGACGTGCTCGGGGACATGCGCCGCCAGCACCAGGTCGAGGAGTTCGTCGAAGTCGTCGAAACCTTCGACGACCGGCTTGACTACTGGACGCTCTCGACGGACTTCATCGTCGGCTTCCCCAGCGAGACCGACCGCGACCACGCACAGAGCATGGCCCTGTTCAGAGAGACCCGCCCCGAGAAGGTCAACGTGACCAGATTCTCCAAGCGCCCCGGCACCGACGCAGCCGACCTGAAGGGTCTGGGCGGACAGGTCAAGAAGGACCGCTCGAAGGAGATGTCCGAACTCAAGCAGGAGATCGTCGCCGAGGCCTACGACGCGATGGTCGGCGAGACGCGCGAGGTGCTCGCCGTCGAGGAGGGTACCGGCGACTCCGTGAAGTGCCGCGACGGCGCCTACCGCCAGATCATCGTCCAGAACGCCGGCGAGCGCGGCGTCGAGGTCGGCGAGTTCCTGGAGGTCGAGGTGACCGGCCACAGCACGGTGTACGCGTTCGGCGAGCCGGTCTGACGGGCGGTGCGCAGTTACTACCGCACGACGGCGTGCCGGTCAACCCGGCTCGATCACTCGGATTCGGAAACTGTTATTTACCGAGTAACAGTTCGGTCGTCGTTTCAGAAGCTAAATAACGATAATGCGAATCGTGGCAGTGAGCGTATGGCACTGTTCGACAGGACGGCGTTTCAGCGGGACCTCCTGTTCATCATCGCGAGTGCGGATCGACCGTCGGGACAGGATATCAAAGCGCGCTTCGAAGCCGAGGCAGCGACGGACGTGAACCGCGGAAACGTCTATCCGAATCTGGATACGCTCGTCGAGGAGGGCTACGTCGAGAAGGGCCGGCTCGACAGTCGGACGAACTACTACTCGCTGACCGAGAAGGGGTTTCACCGCCTCAGGCAGCGCCACGAGTGGGAACGCGCGAAGCTGAGCTCCGTCCGCCTCGAGAGCTGAAAATCGTTCCTGTGGCCGTCGAACTGTTCCTCCGGGCGTCGAACGTCCGTTCCTCCGGGCGTCGAACGTCCGTTCCGCCGAGCCGCTCGAAACGAGACTTCCGGCGGATCTCCGGGGCGCACGAGAGTATTTGAATGCTGGAGCACGTACGCCCATCCGTGCAGCGATCGCCGCTCCTGATGGCCCTGGCCGGCGTCTTCGGCGTCATGGCCGTCCTGCAGTTCGTCCTCGCGCTTCGCTTTAGCCTGTTTTTCCTCACGATCGCCGCCGCGTTCGGGCTGGCGTCGTACCTCGTGTGGTACCACGCCTCGGGCCGGATGGCCGATCGCGTCCGCCGGCGCGCCGCTGCCGGCGAGTACGAGCGCCGGGAGCAGTCCCGGGGCGGCTTCGGCGCCGGGCCGCGCGAGCAGCGGTTCCGCGACGCCCGCGGGCCGTTCGCCGGCGTCGGCCGGGACAGCGCTCGCCGCGGTAGCGGCCAGCGCGGCGACGCCGAGGGTGGCGGGAGCCGCAGGAGGGGCGGCCCACGCGGCCAGCGAGCCCGCAACGGCGGCGGGCAGGCGGCCGCCGAGGGGCCGACGCCGGCCGAGGCCGCCCGGGTGCTCGGCGTGACGCCCGACGCCGACCGGGCCCGGATCAAGGAAGCCTACCGGCAGAAAGTGAAGACGGTTCACCCGGACACCGATGAGGGCAGCGAGGAGGCGTTCAAGCGGGTGAACCGCGCCTACGAGACGCTGACCGACGACGGATAGCCGTCCGGCTGTTTTCTCTCGTTAGGGACGATAATACCCGTAATTAGTCGGTAAGTAAATGTAGTATCTGGAGAGAAATGTATCGCAATAAGAGATATGTAGCCGGGGCGGCATTCTGGGATAGATGCGAGAATCGGTCACCGTCCTGCACGTCGACGACGACGAGGAGTTCGCCGCGCTGACCGCCGAGTACCTCGCGGCGGCGGACGATTCGCTGGACGTGACCACGATCGGCGATCCCGACGCCGCGCTCGATCGACTGGCGGTCGGCGACGTGGACTGCGTCGTCACGGATCTGGATCTGGGTGCGGGCGACGGCATCGAGCTGGTCGAGCGCGTCCGCGAGCGCGCTCCCGGCGTGCCCTGCCTTCTCTTCACCGCGCGGAACAACGAGGCGCTCGTCGAGCGCGCGCTCGACGCCGGCGCGGCCGCGTACCTCCAGAAGGGCCGTCCCGCGCAGTTCACGCTGCTGGCTCACCGGATTCACACGGCCGTGGCGGTCAGTTCGCAGGTCGACGAGGCGGCCGCCGTCGAACAGGCGACCGACGGCGGCGCCGACACTGTCGCCGTGGAGGACGCCGGTACAGCCCCGTCGCGCGAGAACGGCGCCGGCGAGTTTCGACCCGACGGCGTCCGCGACCCCGACGAGCGGATCGAGGAGGTCGCGAGCGTCGTCAGCCACGACCTCCAGAACCCCCTGACGATCGCCCGAGGGTACCTCGAACGCGCGCGGCGCGACGGCGACGATGAGTACTTCGAGCACGTCGACGAGGCGCTCGCGGAGATCGGAGAGATCGGCGACAGCGTCGTCACGATGGCCCGCATGGGCAAGCGGATCGAGCGGTTCGAGTCGATCGACGTCGACTCGCTGGTTCGCTCGTGCTGGGGAGAGCTGGAGGCGTCCGACGCGACGCTCGTCGTCGAGGATCTCCAGCACGTCGCGGGGCAGTACAACCACCTCCTCGAACTGTTCGAGCGCCTCTTCGAAAACGCCGTCGAGTACGGATCGACCGACGATGCCGCGGACGACTCGTCGGGCGACGCCGCAGTGACGATCACCGTCGGCGCCACCGAGACGGGGCTGTTCGTCGCCGACGACGGGCCCGGCATCCCCGAGGACCAGCGCGAGCGGGCGCTCGAAGCGGGGTACTCGACCGAGCAGGCGCGTCCCGGATTGGGACTGTCGACCGCACGCGCGATCGCCGAGGCTCACGGCTGGCGGCTCTCGCTGAACGAGAGCGACGGCGGTGGCCTCCGGGTCGATCTCGACGGGGTTCGGTTCGTCGAGGGGTGAGTTCGGGTACGGCCCGCGGCGCGTCGTCCTTGCCGTCCGCAATCCGCGAGGCGGCGTCTCGGCCGGGCAAAATCGTGCGTGACACTCTCTGCCGGCAGGAAGTCTTTTGGTAACGGTTCCCCAATCCGGGGATATGAGCCCCGACCGGGCCGCGCTCGAGCGGGCGATAGAGCGCGGCGAGCGGGAAGGCGGCAGCGTCGAGTTCAAGGAGCGACTCCAGCGCGACGTGCACCTGTCGGACGGTCGCCGCGAGAGCCTGGCGGCCCAGCTCCGGCACCGCGTCCTCTCGGGCGACGGCGAGGCGACGTACGTCGTGGGCGTCACCGACGAGGGTGGGCTGGCCGGCATCCCGCCCGAGCAGTTCTCCGAGTCGATGGACGTGCTGAGCCTGCTGGCCGAAGAGGCCGGCGCCCACATCGAGGATGTCCAGACGTGGGGCGTCGATCCGGCGGACGCCACAGAGGGCACCGCGCCGAACCGATCGCCGCCGGGCGACGCGGGGGGTAACGGGCCGCGCGGTGACGGCGGACGGGGTGACGGCGGCCGCGGGGATACTGCCGCCGGGGAGGCGACGACGGGTCTGGTCGGCGTCGCGACGATCCGAGAGGGCGGCATTCTGGACGTCGACGACAGCCACATCGTCGTCGGCACCGCGGGACACGTCGACCACGGCAAGAGCACGCTCGTCGGGTCGCTCGTGACCGGCCAGGCCGACGACGGCGAGGGCGGGACGCGAGGCTACCTCGATGTCCAGCCCCACGAGGTCGAACGCGGCCTCTCGGCGGACCTGTCGTACGCCGTGTACGGCTTCGACGACGAGGGCCCGGTTCGGATGGACAACCCCCACCGCAAGTCCGATCGCGCGCGCATCGTCGAGGAGTCCGACCGGCTGGTGTCGTTCGTCGACACCGTGGGCCACGAGCCGTGGCTCCGGACGACGATCCGCGGGCTGGTCGGCCAGAAGCTCGACTACGGCCTGCTGACGGTGGCGGCCGACGACGGCCCCACGAAGACGACCCGCGAACACCTCGGCGTGTTGCTCGCGACCGACCTGCCGACGATCGTCGCGATCACCAAGGCAGACGTGGTCTCGGAGGACCGCCTGCTCGAAGTCGAGCGCGAGATCGAGCGGATGCTCCGGGAGGCCGACCGCTCGCCGCTGCGGATCGACCGCCACGGCGTCGACGCCGCCGTCGAGGAGATCGGCGAGACGGTCGTGCCGATCGTCACCACCAGCGCCGTCGAGATGGAGGGCGTCGACGTGCTCGACGAGCTGTTCGAGCGCCTGCCCAAGACCGCCGGCGCCGACGGCGAGTTCCGGATGTACGTCGACCGCACGTACAACGTCACCGGCGTCGGGGCGGTCGCCTCGGGGACGATCATGTCCGGCGAGATCGAAGCGGGCGACGAGCTTCTGCTCGGGCCGATGGCCGACGGCCAGTTCCGGGAGGTCGAGGCCCGGTCGATCGAGATGCACTACCACCGCGTGGACCACGCCGAGGCCGGCCGGATCGTCGGCATCGCGCTCAAGGGCGTCCCCGAGGCGGAGGTCGAGCGCGGCATGGTGCTGGTCCCGCGTGACTCGGAGCCGACCGCGGTCCGCGAGTTCGAGGCCGAGGTGATGGTGCTCAACCACCCGACGCGGATCGACGACGGGTACGAGCCGGTCGTGCACTTAGAGACTATCAGCGAGGCCGCGGCCTTTTATCCCGAGGGCGGGACGCTGCTGCCCGGCGACAAGGGCAACGCGACGGTCCGGTTCAAGTTCCGGCCGTACCTCGTCGAGGAGGGCCAGCGGTTCGTCTTTCGAGAGGGTCAGAGCAAGGGTGTCGGGACTGTTACGGACGTGCATCCGGCGGAGTAGCCCCGTTTTTGGCGTCTGGATGCCGCGCCCACGCGTCGGCGTCTGACCCGCGCTTCGGCGTCTATATGCCCCCGCGGACGCTCGTTAGGTTTAACATTCGACTGGGTGACAGTCGGGTATGGACGTTCGCCGGGAGGTCTGGCAGGTCTACCGGGAGTCCCTGCCCGTCCTGCTGGCCAGCCTCGTCGGCGGACTGATCGCCGGCACCGTTCTGGGATCGGACGCGATGACACGGGCATTCGAGCAGTTTCCGGGGATGTGGTTGCTTCTGCCCGCGTTTCTGGCGACCCGCGGGAACGTGTACGGCTCGCTGGGCGCTCGCGTCGCCAGCGGCATCCACCAGGGGCTGCTCGAACCGGAGTTCGAGTGGCAACAGCGGCTCGTCAACGCCGTAATCGCGTCGTACGTCAACGGCGTCGCGATCTCGGTGTTCATCGCGACGGCGTCGTGGGCGCTGCTGGCGCTGCTCGGGCGCGACTCGGCGAGTCTCGTACAGTTGATCGCCATCCTGCTCATCGCGGGGACGCTGACGGCGGTCGTGCTGATCGCGGGACTGCTGACGCTGATCTTCGCGAGCTACGAGCGCGGGATGGATCCGGACAACCTGGTCGGCCCGATCGTCACGACGATCGGCGACATCTTCGGCGTCTTCTTCCTGTACGTCGCGCTCGTGTCCGTGGGGGTGGTGCTGTGATCCGGACGCCGACATCTGGGGTGGTGTCACGATGAGCTCGGCGGCCGACGGCGTCGGTGCCTGGACCATTCCCGGTATCGTGCGCCGGATGGTGCCGCTGCTGGCCGCGCTGAGCGTGCTCGAACTCGGCTCGGGCCTCGTGCTCGACACCTACGCGGCGTTCCTGGCGGAGTACCGGGTGCTGGCCGTGCTCGTCCCCGTGATGATCGGTACTGGCGGGAACCTCGGGGCGATCCTGAGCGCGCGGCTCTCGACGCGGCTCCACCTCGGTACCCTCTCGTTCGATCCTCGCGACCCGGTGCTGTGGGTCGACGTGCTCGCGACGCTCGCGCTCGCGGCGACGGTGTTCGGCGTCACCGGCCTCGCGGCGTTCGCGATCGGCCACCTGCTCGGCGAGCCGATGGGACTGGTCGACCTGCTGGTGATCTCGCTGGGCAGCGGCATGCTGCTCGCGCTCGTCGCGTCGGGGCTGAGCATCGGCGCGACGTACGCGTCCTACCGGTTCGGCGTCGATCCCGACGAGACGACGATCCCGGTCGTCACGAACGTCACCGACGTGCTGGGCGTCGTCATCCTGTTCGCCGTGGCGCTGACCGTGTTGCGGTGACGTTCGCAGTAGTCGGAACTGCGGTTTATTATTCAGAGTTCTCTCGAAATTCCTGTTCAGTATGGGATGTAGTGCTTCGGCGTGGTGCGGTAACGTTTAACACTATTTGGCCATTTTCCATTACTATGCCCGAAGATCAAGCCGGTGCAAATCGCATATTACAGTTCCCCGCGGGGCGGTTTGAGAATAGCATCGTTACGGGCGTTCTCGTTGCGCAGGGGCTCATCGGGTTCATGGGTAGCCTGATGGTCCTGTTCTGGGTGCTGGCCGTCCAAACACACGGCTATGCGATACACCATATTCCTCTGGTTGGTGCTGCGCTCATACTGCTGGCGTACTTCATGAAATACCTGTACACCGTCGACGAGGACAACGAATAGCGCGCGAGCCTGCGCAGGGTTGGTTCTTCTTCTGTTATTCAACAAACGTTCTTGTGTTCAGTTCGAACGTGCACTTAATGGACTCACTTAATTCAGTCTCGAGCAAACTTCTGGATAAAGAAACTGCGCCACTATCTACTGTCGGGGCTAGAACGGTAGCAGAATTCAGGCGCTCGCCAGCTTCTCGAACGTCTCGGCAGACGTGCGCGTTCCCTTGGCGATCAGCACGTCGCCGGCGGCCAGCTCGGTCTCGGCGTCGGCGACGAGCAGCCAGCCTTCGTCGGGTCGGCGGATCGCGATGACGCTCATGCTCACCTCGGTGTCGGGGATCCCCTCGACGACGTCCGTGCCGACCAGCGGGCTCCCCGGTTCGATCTCCACTCGGGAGATAATCTCGTCGCTCTCCTTGACCGCGAGTTCGACGACGGGATGGACCTCGATGTCCCGGAGGACGCCCTCGCTGATCTCCAGGGCGGCGTCGCTGATCACCTCGGTCGCGATGCCGAGCCGGATCAGCCCGCGCAGCGCGACGGGGTCATCGGCGTCGGCGGCGGCCCGGAGCGTCCACGCCTCGAAGCGGGACTGGAGGGCGTCGACCTCCACTTCGAGGTTCCGGACCTCCTCCGCGAGCTCGACATTGTCGAAGAGGATGCTGCTGTAGGCCAGGTCGACCGCGAGCTCGCTGAGGTTCTTCATGTGGACGATCGAGTCGACCGCGCGGTCCAGGTCGTCGACGCCGGGCTCGTCGACCTCCGGCGGTTCGTAGGCCTCGCCGGTGTACGTCTCGTACACGTCCGCGATCGACTGGTCGGGGCCGCGCAGGATGACGACGTCGGCGGACTCGACCATAGTTTCGGGACCGGGGTTGAGAATCCACTCCGGCCCCCGTCGGATCGCGATGACGCGGACGCCCGTTCGGGATTCGAGGTTGACGTCTTCGAGCGTGCGGCCGGCGAACTCGGAGTCGCGGGCGACGGTGCCCCGGACCAGCATCTCGACGGCCTCGGGGATCGCCGCCCGCATCGCCTCGGGCAGCCCCATCTCCTCGATGACGATCTTGGCGACGTCGCCGGCGGCGTCGCTGATCTTCTGGGCGCCGCCGACGACGCCCAGCACCGGCGCCAGTCGCTCGGTGTCGGAGGGGTTGCGCGCGGCCATCATCAGGCTCATCCGCGCGCGCATCTGGAGGACCCCCATCTTCTCTTCCAAGGTGAGCACCTCGCGGGCGATAGCCTCGCTCCCGTGGAGCACCGCGGAGTACGACAGATCGATCAGCAGCTCGGAGGTGTCTTTCATCTCCACGAGGACGTCCTTCACGCTGACCGGCTCGTAGTCGATCGACTCCGACGAGACGTCGCCCTCGTAGGGACCCATAGGGGAAGCTTTCGCGCCCGTAATAAAAGAGTTTGTCACCCCGTGACGCGGCGGCGTCGGGACGCCGCGGCCTACCGTCGAGCCGAACGCGCGGCGGCGTCGGGACGCCGCGGCGGGGCCGTCGAACGCAGCGGACGGGCGACGGCGTCAGGAACCAGCCGGCCCGAGGCGTCGCCACGCCGCGGCGAGCACGTCGAGCCCGGGCCGCCCGTCGCGCCACCAGACTGCGGCGGCGATCGCGGTCAGCGCGAACTGGACCGCGAGATACCCCGTCGGCTCGATGCTCGTCAGATGCGCGAGGAACGACTTCGATTCGTCGTAGGGCGGCAGCGTCAGGAGCGGCCACAGCAGGAACCGGGCGTACGCCGGGTCGCCCCAGACCAGCGAGGGCAGCGCGTCCGCGAGGACGTGCGCGAGGTAGCCGAGACTGAACGCGAACGCCCACTCGTCGCGGCCGCGGCGTCTGGCGAACAGGTAGCCCACTGCAAGGAGCGGGACGACGATGGGGAGCGCGTGGGCGAGCGACCGACCGGTCGGTAGCACGCCCGCGGTCCACGCGAGCGGCTTGTCGACCAGATCCGGTGCCTGCGTGCCGATCGCGAGCCAGACGACCGGTCCGCCGGCCGGGCGGAGGCCGCTGCGGCGTCGAACCGACGCGGCGTACAGCAGATACCCGACGGCGGCGTGTCCCCAGGGCCACATACGGTTCGGGCATCAGTTCGATCGGTGAAGAGTCGTTCGCATCGGTCTGGTGATGTGCGGATACACGGCAGCCGGCCGCTAATCCGTGGATACGCCGCTCGGATTGGATGTCGGACGGAAATACGCTACTTGGCCGGGACATCGAATGCGAAGTGGGGGCAACAATCAGGGGCTTCGTCGACATTATGTTAGTTGGAGTGAACGTTCGAACTATTGGATGGGGAACGAACTGGTTGGGACGGATGTCGAAGAAGACGAGGTTCTCGAGGAGGTCGCGCAGGTCCTCTCTCACGACCTGTCGAACTTGCTCACGACCGCGCGAAGCTCGCTGGAGCTGGCGCGGCGCCAGCACGACGACGACGAACACATCGAGCGGACGGTGGCCGTTCTGGACAACTCCGAGCAGCTGGTCGAGGACGTCGTGACGCTCGCCCGCACCGGTCGGCAGTTCGACGACGTGAGCCCGACCGATATCGAGTCGGTCGCCGAGAGCGCGTGGCTGTCGGTCGATGAACTGGGGGTATCGCTTCGCGTCGACGAGTCGCTCCGAGAGGAGCACCTCCGGATCGAGGCCGATCCCGGCGGACTGCGACTCCTACTGGAGAACCTGTTCCAGAACGCGGTCGAGCACGGGCCGGCCGAGGAGGTAGTTCGAGTCGGCCTGGTCGAGCGCAACGGGACGCGGGGGTTCTACGTGGCTGACGACGGTGAGGGCTTCGAGATGACCGATCCGGAGCAGGCGTTCGAGTCGGGCTACTCGACCGACGACGACCGGAGCGGCCTCGGCCTCGCGATCGTCCGCCGGATCGTAGACGCCCACGGCTGGACGATCACCGTCGAAGAGAGCCGAGAAGGTGGCGCGCGCTTCGAGATCGGAGGCGTCGATTTCGCGGAGTAAACGTTCGGGTTCCGGGGTCGCTACGACGCCTGTTCGCTGTCACTTCGACGTTCTCGTGTAGGTAACCTTTTGACGTTCCGTGGGGGTTCCTCAAACAATGCAAGGCAAGCGGATTCTGGTGACGGGCGGCGCTGGCTTCATCGGGTCGAACCTGGCGAACGAGCTGGCCGCCGAGAACGACGTGGTGGTGGTCGATGACGGCTATCTGGGAACCCCGGAAAACCTCGACGATGCCGTCGAGTACCGCGAAGCGAGCGTGCTCGACGGTAACCTGCCGACGGACGTGGACGTGGTGTTCCACCTGGCGGCGCTGTCGTCGTACGCGATGCACGAGGACGACCCGACGACGGGCGCGCGCGTCAACGTCGAAGGGTTCGTCAACGTCGTCGAGCAGGCCAAAGCCGACGGCTGCGAGACGGTCGTGTACGCCTCGACGTCGTCGATCTACGGCAGCCGGACCGAGCCCTCGCCCGAGGACATGGACGTGACGGTCAACACGGGGTACGAGGCCTCGAAGATGGCCCGGGAGAGCTACGCGGAGTATTTCTCGAACCACTACGACCTGACGGCAGCGGGGATGCGGTTTTTCTCGGTGTATCAGGGCTACGGCGGCGCGGAAGAACACAAGGGCGAGTACGCGAACGTGATCGCGCAGTTCGCCGACGACATCGCCAACGGCGAGGCGCCCAAAATCTACGGCGACGGCGCGCAGACGCGGGATTTCACGCACGTCTCGGACATCGTGCGCGGGCTGGTGCTGGCGGCCGAGCACGAACTGGACGGCGTGTATAATCTCGGCACCGGCGAGGCCTACGATTTCAACACGGTCGTCGATCTGCTCAACGACGAGCTGGGAACGGACGTCGAGCCCGAGTACGTCGAGAACCCGATCCCCGAGGACGTGTACGTCCACGATACCTGCGCGGACCCCTCGAAGATGCGAGAGGCGACCGGCTGGGAGCCACAGATCGACTTCGAGGAAGGTATCCGGCGCGTCTGTCAGCAGTACAAGTAACGGCCGGCAGGACACGATTCCCGCCGTTCGATTCGAGGCTACTTTTCGTCTCGACGTCACCGTTCGCTCGGCCGTCTCGCCGCCATCGAGGACACCCACACACCACCGGTTCAAGTCCAGCGGCGTTTTGCTGGGGTGGGTGGTCTGGCGTCACACTGGCCTCCGCTTCCGATTCCGTCGAACGACCCGCGATCTCGCCGGTTCCGATTCGCTGTTCCGTCGTTCGTTCCGTCTAGGTTGCCACGTCTTTCACGTGGTCGATCGCTGCTGTATCTGCTCTCACACACCACCGATTCAAGTGCGGCGGAGTCACAAGGGGCACCATCGGTTCGAGTGTGCGGGACTCCCCCCACACCACCGATTCGAGTGCGTGGCGGACCGAGTGTACGGAACCTCGGGGAACGCACTGAGTCACTGACAGCACGTCTCGATTCCGATGGAGAGCTACTGGATCAGGCCCAGGTCGATACCGATCGGCGTCCAGAGGACAGTCTCCCGGCGGAAGCAATTCGACGTATTGAAAACGGGGAGGAGGCAACGGACACAAGTCTCCCTCGTCGCGGACCCGTGGACCGCGGCGACGATAGGTCTTCGAGGCGGGGCGAACGACCCCTCTCGCGGGGCGTTCGGTTCGACGCACACCGAATCGCCCGGACCGAATTCTGCGGCGACTGGCCAGCCGCGCATTCGAATCGGTGGTGTGTGTTGTTTTAAATATAGTTGCTAGACTCGAACCAGTTGAACCGGTGGCTTTATCAGATGATGGCTGACTGCTAGACGCATGGGCCGGTTCACTCGTCGGCGGTCGATCTTCGAGGAGAAGGACGCGCTCCGCGACGACTACGAACCGGAATCGCTGGAGGCTCGCGACGAGGAACTCGACGCGTACACCGACGCCCTGCAGCCGGTCGTCGACGGCTGGCAACCCAACAACATCTTCCTCTACGGCAAGACCGGCGTCGGCAAGACCGCGGCGACCGAGTACCTGCTTTCGGAGCTTGCGGCCGACTGCCGGCAGTACGACGACGTCGACCTCTCGATCGTCCACGTCAACTGCAACACGCTCAACTCGTCGTACCAGATCGCGGTCCACCTCGTCAACGAGCTGCGCGGTCCGGGGCGCCAGATCAGCACGACGGGGTATCCCGAAGCGACCGTCTTCGACATGCTGTACGACGAACTGGAGTCGATCGGCGGGACGGTGCTGATCGTCCTCGACGAGATCGACAACATCGGCACCGACGACGACATCCTCTACGAACTCCCGCGCGCTCGATCGAACGGCTACCTCGAATCCGTCAAGCCCGGCCTCATCGGCATCTCGAACAACTTCGCCTTTCGGGATCAGCTCTCGCCGAAAGTCAAGGACACGCTCTGCGAGGAGGAGCTACACTTCTCGCCGTACGACGCCGGCGAGCTGCGCCAGATCCTCCGGTCGCGCGCCGAGCTGGCGATCCGCGACGACGCGCTCGACCAGGACGTCATCCCGCTCTGTGCCGCGATCGCCGCCCAGGACACCGGGAGCGCTCGACAGGCGATCACGCTACTGCTTCGGGCGGGCGAGCTCGCGAGCAACGACGACGCCGAGGCGATCGCGGAGTCCCACGTCCGCACGGCTCGGAACGTCATCGAAACCGAACGCGTTCAGGAGGGGATGCGCCAGCTGACGGTCCACGGCCACCTCGTGTTGCTAGCGGTCACCGCTCACGCCACCCGCGACGAGACGCCGGTTCGGATGCGCGACCTGTACCCGCGGTACCGCCGGTACTGCGATCACCTCGCCGTCGATCCGATCACCAAGCGATCGGTCCACGACCACCTCGGCGACCTGACGATGCAGAGCGTCCTCGAACGCCACGAGCGCAACGCCGGCGCTCGCGGCAACTACTACGAGTACGCGCTGGAGGTTCCGACGACCGCCGCCCTCGACGCGCTCGAAGACGTCGGCGACTTCGACGACATCGTGGCGGATCTGAAGCGGCGCGCGCCGCAGTCGTGAGGGGTGCTCGGGACCCTCCCTTCCGTCCTGACGCCGCGGACTTGAACCGGTGGTGTGTGGGTGTCCTCGATACGGTGTAGTCGGACCTTCGACGACCGCGGTATCCGGCCTCTCGTTTCCTGCGGAGTTCGATCTCGTCGCCCTTCTCGGATCAATAATTCGCTGGGGGACCGATTCGTCGCCCCCACGATGGACCCCCTCCCTCGTTCGGTTCGCACTTGAACCGGTGGTGTGTGGGTGTCGCTCGGTCCCGACGCGCCGCGTCGTTCCGGTCGTCGATGCTCCCCGGCTACGACGTATTGCTCCCAGTTACGACGTATCGACGCCGAAGAGGTCGCCCCACTCCAGCAGTCGCTCCGTCCGATCGCGCCACACCGACTCCCAGTCGTCGTGGCGCCGCCGCTCCCACTCCGGAACGCTATCGCGGACGGCCTCGAAGGCGGCTTCGACGGCGGCGTCCCCCGACTGTCCCGCTGCGGCGTCCAGCGCCGCGTCGGCGCCGACGACGCGCTCGCGGAACGCCGACGCCAGTTCGTCCCGATCGATGTCGTGACGGGTTCGCGCGTAGCCGCTCTGCTTGCGCTCGACGAGTTCGAGCGCGCGGAGGAACGTGAGCCACGTCTCGGCGTCCTGTCGAGTTAGCGAGACAGGGCTCGACGCGCCTTGTGCTTCGGCGTCCTGCCGACTACCCGACCCGATCCGGTCCTGCAGGCGCGCACAGCAGTCCGCCTGGGGGTCGGGCACCAGGGGGACGGCCCGCCGCGCTTCCTCAACTCTCTCCAGCGATTCTGGCGGTTCGGGAACCGGTTTGAACTGTTGCGTCGTCACGTTAGAGGTCGAAGCTCTCGGCGAGCAGCTCCTCGTCGGTCGCGCCGTACACCTCGGTCGAGCCGCCGAGCACGTCGACCGTCACCTGCGCGGGCGCGAAGACGCTCTCTTCGACGTCGTAGAAGTCCCAGTCGGCCTCCGCGAAGATGTCCGCGAACGGCCGACCGTACTCGTCGGTCGCCGTCGAGACGACCTCGTCGAAGCGGTCGAACTCCGATTCGACCGTGAGGTGGACCTGCCCGCCGTAGGCCAGCGCGTCGTTGGTCCGGCCGAGCGCGGTCTCCTCGTCGCCCGCGACCGGCGGCATCGGTGCGCTCGCCGTCGCGCCGGCGAGATCCACCGGATCGTAGCCCAGCTCCGAGAGTCGGAACGCGGCGAGTTCGGCGGCGCGCGCGGCCGTCGTCACGCTCCCGACGACGCTCGCCGTCGGGAACGTCGGCAGGAACACGCCGCTGGTCTCGACGTCGGCCATGCGCGCGACCTGCTCGGCGACGGCTTCGTCGGGTAACTCGTCGCTCTCGAGGGCCAGCACCGTGAGATCGAACGCGTCGTGGTAGCCCACGCGGGCGAACTCCTCTTCCTCGCCGACCAGCGCGCGGGCCGGGCCGCTGCCCAGTCCCTCGAATCCGTCGGCGCTGAGCTCCCAGCCCGCCTTCTGGGAGCACAGCAGCGCCAGCGCGGGGTGGTCGGTCGACAGCTCGACGTGGGGGATCGGCGCGCCGGCGACCTCGTCCATCCGCGTCTGGACGGTCGCCAGCCCGGCGGTCTGGATCTCCGCGAGCAGCAGTCCGGCCTCGACGCCGCCGGGGAACTCGACGCCGAAGTCCAGCACCGTCGCCTCGTTGTCGAGTTCGTGCGCGCCGATGTCGAGCTCCTCGGCGAAGTCCAGCGCCTCGTCGACCAGCTCGATCGCCATCCGGTTGAGACTCTCCATGCCGGTGGATTGTCCGTCCTCCCGTTTACCCTTTCGTCATCCGGGCGAGCGCGCTCTCGCAGACCTTCCTGTTTCGCTACAGGCCCCTCACTCAGCCGTCATCGTCTCGGTCGCCATCGCGGTCCGCGCCGAGATCTCGCGGAGCAGCCCGATCAGGACGGCGCCGGCGAGCACCAGCGCGCCCGCGACGGCGAACGTCGTCGAGAAGCCGGGGCCGGCGGCGAGCCAGCCGCCGGCGACGCTGCCGACGCCGCCGGCCAGCGCCGAGAGCGCGGCGTACACGCCCAGCGCCTCGCCGCGCAGCGACGTCGGCGCCAGCCGGGTGACGATCGTCGTCGCGGTGACGGAGATGACGGCCCAGGCGACGCCGATGACCGCGAACGCCAGCGCGGTCAGACCGACGCCGACGGCCGCGGTCCCGAGAGCCCCAACTACTGCGACGGCCGGCAGCGTGACGCCCCGGACGCCCAGCGCGCCGATCTGGAGGCCCCGGAGGTCGTACTCGGCGCTCAGTCGACCGGCGCCGACGTAGAACGCCGCCGAGCCGAGGCTCGACACCAGGTAGAGCCCGAACACGGCGTCGCCGCCGTAGCCCGCGTCGGTCAGGAACAGCGGGAGCGGCGCCCAGAACGCGGCGAAGCCGGTGAAAAACAGCACCGCGGCGAGGAAGTAGCCCGCCAGCGCGGGTGTGAACCGCTCGGCGAGCCGACGGGGATGGATCGCCCGCGTCGACCAGTACAGCCGGTTGGGCGCGAACGCGAACGTCGCGCTGCGGACGTTGCGCCGCGACGCCCCGAGCGTCCGGGCGACCCGTCGGGGATCGACGCGGGCGACGCTGCGCTCGGCCGGCCGCGGCATCCAGCGCGCCATCCCGACCGCCGCCGCGCCGGCGCACGCCGCGCTCGCCCAGAACAGCGTGCGCTGGGCCGTCGCGGGGTCGAGTGTGCGACCGACGACGGCGGTCCACGCCAGCCCCAGCACCAGTCCGGCCGCCCAGCCGTACCCCTGGTAGGCGTTGAGCAGGCCGATCTCGCGGCTCCACGCCGACTCCGGCGCGTCGGCGACGACCAGCAGCGTCAGCACCGGCCCCGCGGCGGCGACCAGCAGCCACAGGACCGCGTTGGCGACGATCACCGCCCACGTCCCGCCGAGCAGCGGCGTCGCGGCCAGCACGGCGGCGACGCCCGCGAGGCTCGCCACGGCGACCTCGCGCCGGCGCGTCGTCCGGTCGGCCAGTCGCCCCCAGACGATCGCCCCGGGCGCGCCCAGAAACGCCGCCGCGGCCGCCAGGTATCCCAGATCGGCCGGGCCGCCGCCCAGCGTCACGACGTACAGCGGCACCAGCAGCGACGCCGCGCCGAACGCCGCCGAGCCGAGTCCCCACGCGTACAGCCAGCGTCTGCTCATTCGTTCCTCAGAGGGCCACGCCGCTTATCGATCGTCCGTCCCCGGCAAAAGTAGCTGGTTGCGTTCAGGCCAGTTGCGACTCGCTTCAGCGCCCTATCCGACGACCTCGTAGCCCGCGCCCTCGATGGCGTCGCTCATCTCCGCGGCGTCGGTCTTTTTCTCCTCGTAGGTGACCGATACGTTCCCCCCTTCGTGGTCGGCGTTGACGCTCTTGACGCCCTGGAGATCGTCCAGCGCGTCCGAGACGTTGCCTTCGCAGCCCGAACAGGACATCCCTTCGACGTCGAAGCTGAGCTGTTCCATGGTCGACCGAACGTACGCCCTGCTCGTTTGAAGGGCTTTCGCGGAACTGGTTCGGGTGGCGACACGACGGGCTCGACTCCCGTACGAGACGACGATGATCCGACCGCGCCGAGCGACCCGCCGCTATCGGTCGCTCCGTGGCGCTCGTCCCAGATGATCCTCGACTGCGTCGACCTTCGCGTCGGCATCGGTCTCGACCGCTCGCTTGTCGTCGATCTTCAGCACCGTGCTGACTCGGTCGGCGTCGACGGCCTCGTGGGCCGCCTGCGCCGCGGCGAACAGCTCCTCGATATCCTCGGTCTCGATGACGGTGCCCATCGGGTTGGTCTCGTACTCGACGTCGTAGTCGTCGAGCGCGTCGACGGCCTTGGCGACTTCTCTGGACATGCTGTCCTCGATCACCGGTGCGACCGACAGGAGTGCGACGACTGTCATGGGCGCCGGTTCGGCGGCCGGAGGCCTAACGCTACTGGTTCACCAGTTGTACGATCGTCCTGGCCTTCCGATCTTGGACTATCCTGGCCACCGAAAGAACTGCGTTGCTCTCCGTTTGGCTCACACGGAATGGTCGGCTGGGATGCCAACTGCCTGCCCGATTTCTCGAGGTGACCGTCCCGGTTTCTCAGCTAGCAGGCTTGTCGGTGTTCTCTGCCTCTACCCCACTATCTACTGATGGGTACGGAGCAAATCCCCGATTCGGCTTCACAGTCCCCGACTTTAGGGCGAGTTGACTGTCGCCCGTCCGCTGTGAGTGCTGTTGCCCACAACGGACGAATTTCCATCCGATGTTTTTCGCCGCGTTGTAATCTGCATTCGCGGTGGAGCCGCAACTCTTGCACTCGAAGACTTCGCGGTTGACTCGGTTGTTCTGACTCGTGTATCCGCAGTCGCAGCAACGTCGGCTAGTGTTCTGTGGATCCACGAACTCGACTTCGATACCTTGCTCCTCGGCCTTGTAAGAGACGTATCTGACCAGCTGGCGGTGCGCCCACTGTTGGAATCTCGGGGAGCTCGCCATCGCGTCTCTGATGTACGTGAGATCCTCGAACACGATATGCGTACAGTCGTACTTCGAGGCCTCTCTGAGAATTCGGTTCGAAACGCGGTGAAGGTAGTCGCGATTGTGCCGTTTTTCGCGGTCTCCACGCCGAACGATCGTCCGACGTGCCGATTCCGTTCCCGTTCTCTGGAGGCCTTTCCGGACTTTTTCGTACTCTCGATGTTCGTGGAGGAGTTGTCGTCCCGACTCGAAGTGAGCGGTGCTGGTAACTGCAAGATTTTCGATACCGAGATCGACCCCGAGAACTGTCCTGTCCTCTGCGGTGTCGGTCTCGCTTTCGGAACTATGTTTTCGGAAGCCGAGGTGCAGATAGTACTCTCCGTCGCGCGCGGTTAGCGTAGACTCGGTGATCTGCCACTCCTCCGAGTCGAGATACTGGTATTGATACCCTTCTTCGTCCTCGGGTAGAACGAGCTCACACCGAATGCGACTGGCTGTCGTCGCAAGCGAGACGGTTCCATCATCGAACAACGTCATCGTCTTCGCATCGTACGTCACCGTCGGTGACGTGAACTCGGGCATCGAGTACTCTCGGCCCTCCTGTTTGCGCGTGTGGATTCCCTTGAGGGCCTCTGCAGCCTGAAAACAGGCCAGGATAGTATGTTGACTCCCGAGATCAGTCTGGTCGCGAATATCGTCGTAGCAGAGGGATTGGAGTCGCCGCTTGTCGGTGACGGAATTCGTCCACCCCACGCTTGTAGCGATGTTCGCGCCGCGTTGCCATTCTACTATGGTCTCCTCCAGCAGGTCCGCTTCCCGTTCAGACACCGATAAACGGGTGATTGCCGTTCGTCTGAGGTAGTCGGGACCTGCCACGGTTAGTCCATGGAAGGGAAACTAATTATAATTTCTGGTTGTTGGAGTCGAATATTAACGACGCAGGTTTGATGGACCTACTCGGCAGGTTACTCGGTGACTCGGAGAGCGTTCTCAATCAACCAGGCATTCACCGTTATTTCACCCCAACACCTGTCGATGGAGAAGACGAATCTAAAGGAGGTAGTCTTCAGAGGAGTGCGCTGGCTGGGATTTGAACCCAGGTTGTGACCATGGCAAGGTCACGTGATACCACTACACTACCAGCGCCCTTCGTCTGCAATCACAACTATCGCGGGAGGAATGTAAAAGGGTTGCGAATCGAAGCCGCTCCGTCACGCGAAACCACGGGACGGCACCGCGTGGTGGCGGCCGCGAATCGACCGGTCGGCTTTGGCGTCACGACGCCGATTGTACTCGATTCCGAGCGCGAGCCGGAGTCGGCGCCGGCGTCACAGCGGCGGCGAGACGCCGCCGCTTCGCTCGTCGAGACGCCGCGGCGCTCAAATAGGGTCTACACGCACGCGGGCAAAGCCGAATCGTCCGAAGCGACGCCGCCCCGAAAGCGCGTGAACCCGTCACAACGCGGATGTGAACGGCTCACAGCCCCGAATCCGTTCCGCTACCCTTATAGGACCGGCCCGGAAAACATCGGCACAGTCTAGTGGCGAGGCGTCGAAGCGTCACGGCATGACAGTCAGCCTGCTCGTGCCGTCGTCCCTCGTCCGGGAAGCCGAAGACAAGCGCGAGGCGACGCGCAAGATCGGTTACGTCGCCCGCGCGGCGACGGTGTTCCGGGCGGATCGCCTGACCGTCTTCCCCGACGGGGAAGGCGAGCGCAGGTGGGGCGGCGGGTTCGTCGAAACGGTGTTGCGGTACGCCGCGACGCCGCCCTACCTCCGAAAGGAGGCTTGGGGGCGTCGGGACGAACTGGAGTACGCCGGCATCCTGCCGCCGCTGCTCGCCTCGTCGCAGACCGGCTCCGGATCAGACGGTCCGGGGTCGACAAGACAGGGAATCGTGACCGAGGTCGGACCTGACGGGCGCGTACGGGTCAATTGCGGAATGCAACACCCGATCTCGCTCGGCGTCCCTCCGGGAATGGAGGTGACCGAGGGAGAGCGCGTAACAGTCAGGATCTCTTCGCGAGAGCCGGTCCGTGCGAAGCTGGTCGAGGCACCCCTTCCGGGGTTCTCGGTCGACCGCGCGGACCTATCGGAAGCGCTCGGCCGTGAGGACGCCGGCGTCCGGATCGCGACGTCGAGATTCGGCGAGAATCTCACCACGTCGCGGCTCGGATCGCTGGCCGGACGCGTCAGGGCGGACGGAACGACCGTCGCCTTCGGCGCGCCCGAGAGAGGGCTTCCGGCGATGCTCGACGGTATCACCGTCGACGGCGTTGCCCCGGAGGGGCAACGAGAGGGCGGGGACGACGTCCCCGCCGAACGCGAATCGAGCGACGAGGACGGCTCGTCGCGGATCACAGTCGAATCGGGCGCACCCAACCGGTTCGACCTCTGGCTGAACACGGTCCCGAACCAGGGCAGCGAGGTCGTGCGAACTGAAGAAGCGATGTTCGCCTCACTCGCCAGCCTGACACTACCAGAGTGAAATAACAATGCCACAACCAAGCAGACCACGCAAAGGCTCGTTGGGGTTCGGCCCCCGCAAGCGCGCGACCAGCGAGGTACCGCGCTTTAGATCGTGGCCGGACGACGACGGACAGCCGACGCTGCAGGGTTTCGCCGGCTACAAGGCCGGCATGTCCCACGTGGTGATGATCAACGACGAAGCCGACTCCCCGCGCGAAGGAATGGAGGAGACGGTGCCCGTCACCATCGTGGAGACCCCGCCCATGCGGGCGGTCGCCCTGCGAGCGTACGAGGACACGCCCTACGGTAAGACGCCCCTGACGGAGATCTGGGCCGACGAGTTCCACGAGGAGCTCGACCGGACGCTGGATCTGCCCGAGGACCACGACCGCGACGCCGCCGAGTCCGAGATTCGAGAGACTCTCGAGGACGGCCGGATCGCGGACCTGCGGATGATCACGCACACGGTCCCCGAGGAAGTCAAGAGCGTCCCCAAGAAGAAGCCCGACGTCATGGAGACCCGGATCGGCGGCGGTTCCCTTTCGGACCGCCTCGAGTACGGTCTGGAGCTCATCGAGGAGGGCGGCGAGCACGCCGCCGACCAGATCTTCCGACCCGGCGAGTATCTCGACGTCGCCGGCGTCACCAAGGGCAAGGGCACCCAGGGCCCCGTCAAGCGCTGGGGCGTCCAGAAACGCAAAGGAAAGCACGCCCGCCAGGGCTGGCGGCGCCGGATCGGCAACCTCGGCCCCTGGAACCCGTCGCGCGTTCGCTCGACGGTTCCCCAGCAGGGTCAGACCGGCTACCACCAGCGCACGGAGCTCAACAAGCGCCTCATCGATCTCGGCGAAGGCGGCGAGGACGGCATCACGCCGGACGGCGGCTTCGTCAACTACGGCGAGGTCGAGGGGGACTACGCGCTCATCAAGGGCTCGGCGCCGGGCCCCCAGGAGCGCCTGCTCCGACTGCGGACGGCGGTGCGACCGAACGACCAGCCGCGCCTCGACCCCGAGGTGCGCTACGTAGCGACGGAATCGAACCAGGGATAACTCATGCAAGCAACAGTACGCGACCTGGACGGCGAGGACGCGGGCACGGTCGACCTGCCGGAGGTCTTCGAGACCACGGTTCGGCAGGACCTGATCGAGCGCGCGGTGCTCGCCGCCCAGGCAAACCGAAAGCAGGACTACGGCGCAGATGAGTACGCCGGTCTCCGAACCCCGGCCGAGTCGCCGGGTAGCGGTCGCGGCATGGCCCACGTTCCCCGACAGAACGGGGAGGCCCGCCGCGTCCCCCAGGCCGTCGGCGGGCGCAAGGCGCATCCGCCGAAGGCCGAGAAGGACCAGGGTCTCGACGTCAACGACAAGGAGCGCAAGAAGGCGGTCCGCTCGGCGATCGCCGCCACCGCGGACGCCGATCTGGTGGCCGAGCGCGGCCACGAGTTCGACGAGGACGTCGAGCTCCCCCTCGTCGTCGACGACGAGTTCGAGGACCTGGTCAAGACCCAGGAGGTCGTCTCGCTGCTCGAGTCGCTGGGCGTCCACGAGGACGTCGAGCGCGCCGACGAGAACCGATCGGTCCGCTCGGGTCGCGGGAAGACCCGCGGACGGAAGTACAAGACGCCGAAGTCGATCCTCTTCGTCACGTCGAGCGAGACCGGCCCCTCGAAGGCCGCGCGCAACCTCGCCGGCGCCGACGTCGCGACGGCCGCCGAGGTCAACGCCGAAGACCTCGCGCCCGGCGCGGAGGGCGGTCGACTGACGGTGTTCACCGAGAGCGCACTCGAGGAGGTGGCCGACCGATGAGCAGTGTGATCGTACACCCGCTCGTCACGGAGAAGGCGATGAACGACATGGACTTCGAGAACAAGCTCCAGTTCGTCGTCGACATCGACGCCGCCAAGCCCGAGATCGCCGACGCCGTCTCCGAGCGGTTCGACGTCGAAGTCGTCGACGTCAACACGCAGGTGACGATGGAAGGTACCAAGAAGGCCACCGTGAAGCTCGGTGAGGACGACGCGGCCGACGAGGTCGCCTCCAGAATCGGGGTGTTCTAAGAATGGGACGACGAATTCAGGGACAACGACGCGGTCGCGGCGGCTCGACGTTCCGAGCCCCCTCGCACCGCTACAAGTCCGACAAGCAGCACAAGACCGCAGAGGACAGCGACCTGGTCGCTGGCGACGTCATCGACATCACGCACGACCCCGCGCGCTCGGCGCCCGTGGCGGTCGTCGAGTTCGACGACGGCGACCAGCGCATGGTGCTGGCGCCCGAGGGCGTCGGCATCGGCGACCGAATTCAGGTCGGCATCTCCGCGGAGATCCAGCCCGGCAACACGCTCCCCCTGGCCGAGATCCCGGAGGGCGTGCCGGTCTGTAACGTCGAGGCCAACCCCGGCGACGGCGGTCAGTACGCTCGCGCATCCGGCGTCAGCGCGGACCTGATCACGCACGACCGGGACGCCGCGGTCATCCAGCTCCCGTCGGGCGAGGTCAAGCGCCTCGACCCCGACTGCCGGGCGACCATCGGCGTCGTCGCCGGCGGCGGACGGACGGAGAAGCCGTTCGTCAAGGCCGGCAACAAGCACCACAAGATGAAAGCTCGCGGGACGAAGTACCCGCGCGTCCGCGGTGTGGCGATGAACGCCGTCGACCACCCGTTCGGTGGCGGCGGCCGCCAGCACCCGGGCAAACCCAAGAGCGTCTCGCGGGACACGCCCCCGGGCCGCAAAGTCGGTGACATCGCGTCCAAGCGAACCGGACGAGGTGGGAACGAATGAGCGAATCCGAATACAGAACCGGCCGCGAAGGTGAGTTCACCTACCGCGGTCACACACTCGACGAGCTGCAGGAGATGGAGCGCGAGGAAGTCGCGGAACTGCTCCCCGCACGCCAGCGGCGAACTATCGAGCGCGGGCTCAGCGTCGAGCACGAGAAGCTGCTCGAGAAGGCAAGCGAGAAGGGCGAAGAGGAGACGGCCAACGACCCGATCCGAACGCACCTGCGCGACATGCCGATCCTGCCCGAGTTCGTCGGACTGACGTTCGCCGTCTACACCGGCCAGAGCTTCGAGCGCGTCGAGGTCGAGCCCGAGATGATCGGCCACTACCTCGGCGAGTTCCAGCTCACCCGGACCTCCGTCGAGCACGGTCAGGCCGGCATCGGCGCGACCCGCTCGTCGAAGTTCGTACCGCTCAAGTAAACCATGGGAATCAACTACAGCGTCGACGTGGACCCGGATTCGACGGCGAAAGCCATGCTCCGGGAGCGTCACATGAGCCACAAGCACAGCAAGGCGATCGCCCGGGAGATCAAGGGCAAGACCGCCGCCGAGGCCACCGAGTACCTCGAAGCGGTCATCGCCGAGGAACAGCCCGTCCCGTTCCGCCAGCACAACAGCGGCGTCGGCCACAAGTCCGGCGTCGACGGCTGGGACGCCGGTCGCTACCCCGAGAAGGCCAGCGGCGAGTTCCTCGACCTGATCGAGAACGCCGTCAACAACGCCGACCACCAGGGGTTCGACGGCGAGGAGATGATCATCGAGCACGTCGCCGCCCACAAGGTCGGCGAGGTGCAGGGCCGCAAGCCCCGCGCGATGGGCCGAGCGACGGCCTGGAACACGATCGAAGTGGACGTCGAACTCATCCTCAAGGAGGCTGACGAATAATGGCAGACGAACACCAGTTCATCGAGGACGGGATGCAGAAGTCCCAGATCGACGAGTTCTTCGCCGACGAACTGGGTCGCGCCGGCTACGGCGGCATGGACGTCGCCAAGACGCCGATGGGCACCCAGATCGTCCTGAAAGCCGAGAAGCCCGGTATGGTGATCGGCAAGGGCGGCGAGAACATCCGGAAGATCACGACGGCCCTCGAGGAGAAGTTCAACCTCGAGGACCCCCAGATCGACGTTCAGGAGGTCGACGAACCCGATCTGAACGCCCGGATCGTCGCCGACCGACTCGCGAACGCACTCGAGCGCGGCTGGTACTTCCGCAAGGCGGGCCACACCACGCTCGAACGCATCATGGACGCCGGCGCGCTGGGCGCCGAGATCGTCCTCTCCGGGAAGGTCACCGGCGCGCGCTCGCGCGTCGAGAAGTTCAACGACGGCTACATCAAGCACAACGGCGAGCCCGCCGAGACGATCGTCGACCACGGCCAGGGCGTCGCCGTCATGAAGCTCGGGACGATCGGCGTGGACGTCAAGATCATCCCGCCGGGCGCCGAGCTGCCCGACGACTTCGAGATCGAGGAGGACGCCGACGTGTCCGCCCTCGAAGAGGAAGTCGAGACCGGCGAGGGCGTCGAGGAGCTGCTCGAGGAGCCCGACGAGGAAGAACTCGAGGAGCTCGAAGAGGGCGCCGCCGAAGCCAGCGAGGCCGACGTAGAAGCCGACTCGGCCGAAGAAGTCCTCGACGAGGAAGTCGTCGAGGAGGCCGCCGAAGCCGACGACGAGGAGTTCGAGGACGTCGAGGTCCCCGGCGACGAGGAAGAGGAGATCGCCGAGGAGCTCGACGAGCTCGAAGAGGACGTCGAGGCCGAGGCCGACGAGCTGATGGAGGAGATGGAAGACGAGGAAGCGGCCGACGACGAGGACTCCGAAGAGGGAGGTGACGCCTGATGCCGATCCTTCACCCCGAGGAGATCCGCGACATGACGCCCGCCGAGCGCGAGGCCGAACTCGAGGAGTTCGAGACCGAGCTGCTCAACGCGAAGGCCGTACAGGCCGCTGGTGGCGCCCCGGAGGATCCGGGCCGCATCAGCGAGCTTCGCAAGGCCGTCGCGCGGATCAAGACGATCCAGCGCGAGGAAGGCGATCTCGAAGACGAGGAATAACATGCCACTGACACCCGAGACGCTGCCGCGACACGAGCTCAACGGCCTGCACGCGCGGGTCGTCGAGGCTCCGAACGCCGACCTGATCGGGATCGAGGGGCGGGTCGTCGTCGAGACGGCCAACACCCTCCATCTCGACTGCGAGGCGCGACGCGCCTCGAACGACGCGAGCGGGCCGAGCCCGCGAGCGGCGGACAGCGGCGACTCTCGGGTGCGACAGGTGCCGAAGCAGGGCTCGAAATTCGAGTTCGCGATCGAAGACCGTGCCAGCGGGCACGCCACAGATGAAGCCGCCGATCCCGAGAAGGGATCGGGGATCGCGTCAGAACTGGAGGCAGGGCAGACGGCGACCGCGCAGGACGGACCTGCGCTTGCCGGCCGACCGGCCGGCGATCGGGAAACCGACGCCGACGTCCCCTCCGGCGATGGCGTGACCTACGTTACGGTGGATGGCTCGCGACTGCTCTCACGACCCGCCGAACGCACCGAAACACGAGGGAATTCACCATGGCAATCGGATTAAACGTACCAGAGCCGGAGACCACCTGCTCCGACGAGAACTGCCCGTTCCACGGATCGCTATCCGTGCGCGGCCAGACGCTCGAGGGCGAGGTGGCCTCCACAGACATGACGAAGACCGTGATCGTCGAACGCGAGTACGACGTGAACGTGCCGAAGTACGATCGACTGATGAAGCGACGCAGCCGAGTGCCGGCCCACGCGCCGGAGTGTCTCGGCCTCTCGGTCGGCGACACGGTTCGCATCGCAGAGACGCGACCGCTCTCGAAGACCAAGAGCCACGTCGTCGTCGAGCAGGTCGACGACGAGGACGCCGCCGCGGGAGGTGGCGACTGATGGAAGCGCTGAACGCCGACGTGACCCAGGGCCTCGAGAAGGGCTCGCTGATCACGTGCGCCGACAACACCGGCGCCCGTGAGCTGAAGGTCATCAGCGTCGCCGGCTACTCCGGCGCCAAGAACCGCCACCCGAAGGCGGGGATCGGCGACAAGATCACCGTGTCGGTCACCAAGGGGACGCCCGAGATGCGTCGCCAGGTGCTCGAGGCCGTGGTCGTCCGCCAGCGCAAGTCGATCCGTCGACCCGACGGCACGCGCCTCAAATTCGAGGACAACGCTGCCGTCGTCATCGACGAGAACGAGGAGCCCCGCGGGACCGAGATCAAGGGTCCCATCGCGCGGGAGGTCGCAGAGCGGTTCGGAAGCATCGCAAGCACCGCTACGATGATCGTATAGTATGACACGACAACCACGCAAACAGCGAAATCAGACGGACGACGCGCCCCTGCACGAGCGACACAAGCAGGTCCGCGCCACCCTTTCCGACGAGCTCCGCGACGAGTTCGACCGTCGTCGCGTCCGCGTCAACGCGGGCGACACGGTCGAGGTCATGCGCGGTGACCACGCCGGAGAGGAAGAAGAGGTCGTCGCCGTCGACCTGAAGGACGGCGTCGTCCACGTCGAGGACGTCACCGTCGAGAAGGCCGACGGCGAGGAGGTCCCGCGGCCGCTGGACGCCAGCAATCTCCGCATCACGGACCTCGACCTCGAGGACGATCGGCGCGAGGCCCGTCTCCGAGGTGATAGCGAATGACGAAACACCAGAAACGACTCTCAGCACCGAACTCCTGGCCGGTCGAGCGCAAGACCGAGACCTTCACCGTGAAGGCCGGTTCCGGTCCCCACGGGCGCGAGGGCGTCCCCCTCGTCGTCCTGATGCGGGACGTGCTCGGCTACGCCGACTCGAAGAAGGAAGCGCGCTACGCGCTGAACAACGACGCGGTCCTCGTCAACGGCGACGCCGTCTCCGACGAGTCGCGTCCGATCGGGATGTTCGACATCCTGGCGTTCACGCAGCGCGAGGAGTACTACCGCGTGTTCCCCGACGAGGGCGGTCGGCTCGCGCTGACCGAGATCGACGCCGACGCCGCGGGCAGCAAGCTCGGCAAGATCGACGACCTGCAGCAGGTCCCCGGCGGGGACACCCAGCTCAACCTCCACGACGGGCAGAACCTGCTCGTCGAGGACGGAGAGCAGTACAGCGGCGGCGACTCGGTCGTCGTCGACAACGAGACAAGCGAAGTCGTCGCCCACTTCCCCTACGAGGAGGGCGAACTCGTCACGGCCGTTCGCGGCCAGCACGCCGGCGAGATCGGCCGGATCGAGGAGATTCAGGTCACTCCCGGCAGCGGCGATAACGGCGTCCTCGTCGAGGGCATCGCCGACAGCGACGACTTCGAGACCGTCGAGCCGTACGTCGTCGTGATCGACGAGAACTTCGTCGAGGGCGGCCTTGAGGACGGCTCCGCGGAGGCAGACTCCGAGGACGCCGCCGACCACGAAACGGAGGAGGATGACGAATGAGCGAAGCTGAAGCGGAGTTCCACGAGATGCGCGAGCCGCGCGTCGAGAAGGTCGTCGTCCACATGGGCGTCGGTCAGGGCGGCCGCGAACTCGCCAACGCCGAGGAGATCATCGAGGAGGTCACCGGCCAGGAGAGCGTTCGAACGCTCGCCAAAGCGACGAAGCCGGACTTCGGGATCCGTCAGGGCGACCCGATCGGCGCGAAGGTCACCCTTCGAGCCGACGACGCCCACGAGTTCCTGGAGACCGCGCTGCCGCTGGCCGACCTGCAGGCCTCGCAGTTCGACGACACCGGCAACTTCAGCTTCGGGGTCGAGGAGCACACCGACTTCCCGAGCCAGGAGTACGACCCGAGCATCGGGATCTTCGGGCTGGACGTCACCGTCAACCTGGTGCGTCCCGGCTACCGCGTCGCCAAGCGCGACAAGGCCAGCCGCTCGATCCCCTCGAACCACCGACTCGACCCCGAGGACGCGGTCCGCTACGTCGAGTCGACCTTCGACGCGGAGGTATCCAAATGAGCGAAAGCGAGAACGGCAACGAACAGACGGGCGAGCACGCCACCAAGCGCACGGGCCAGCTCGAGGAGTGCCAGCGCTGCGGCCGCAAGCAGGGCCTGGTCGGTAAGTACGACATCTGGCTGTGCCGACAGTGCTTCCGCGAGATCGCCCGCTCGATGGGATTCAAGAAGTATCGATAACCATGACAGCAAACGATCCCCTCAGCAACGCGCTCTCCGGCATCAGTAACGCCGAGAGCGTGGGGCATCTCACGCACGAGGTATCGCCCGCCTCGAACGAGATCGGACAGGTACTCGAGGTCTTCTACGACCGCGGGTACGTCGACAGCTTCGAGTTCGTCGACGACGGCAAGTCCGGTCAGTTCGAGGTCGAATTGAAGGGTGCCATCAACGAGTGCGGGCCGGTCAAGCCCCGTTACTCCGCTGGCGCCGACGAGTTCGAGAAGTGGGAGAAGCGGTTCCTCCCCGCCCGCGACTACGGGACGCTCGTCGTCACGACCAGCCACGGCATCATGAGCCACTACGAGGCCCGCGAACAGGGCATCGGTGGCCAGGTCATCGCGTACGTGTACTGACAATGAAGGAAACAGTCGAACTACCGGACGAGGTCAGCGCCGAGGTCGACCACCTCGAGCTGACCGTCGAGGGACCGAACGGAAGCGTCACGCGACGCCTCTGGTACCCCGACGTGACGGTCTCGGTCGACGACGGCGCCGTCGTCATCGAGAGCGAGAACGAGGACGCGAAGACCACCGCGACGGTCGGCACGTTCCGCAGCCACGTCGCGAACATGCTCCACGGCGTCACCGAGGGCTGGGAGTACACGCTCGAAGTGTTCTACTCCCACTTCCCGATGCAGGTGCGCGCCGAGAACGGCGAGGTCGTGATCGAGAACTTCCTCGGCGAGAAGGCCGCCCGTCGGACGCAGGTCCACGGCGACACCGACGTCGAGGTCGACGAGGAGCTGATCACGGTGTCCGGTCCCGACAAGGAAGCGGTCGGCCAGACGGCCGCCGACATCGAACAGCTGACGACGGTCTCGGGGAAGGACGTGCGCGTCTTCCAGGACGGCGTCTACATCACCGAGAAACCCGCCAAAGGAGGTGCCTGATAGATGGCAGACGACCCCGAAACACTGGAGGACATCAGCGGCGTCGGCGACAGCAAGGCGGAAGCGCTCCGCGAGGCCGGCTTCGAGTCCGTCGAGGACGTCAAGGCGGCGAGCCAGGACGAGCTCTCGAGCGCCGAGGGCATCGGTAACGCGCTCGCGGCCCGCATCAAGGCCGACGTCGGCGACCTCGAAGTCGACGAGGACGCCGAGACCGAGGCCGAGATCGAGGACGAAGCCGCCGAGGAAGAGGCCGAAGAGGAGGACGTCGAGACGGAGCTCCAGCCCCGCGGGCTGGCCTCCAAGACGCCCGACCTCTCCGAGGAAGAACAGCGCCTGCTCGACCAGCGCAAGCGGGTCGGCAAGCCGGCGTTCCGGCAGCAGGACTACCACAAGAAGAAGCGAATCCCCGAGTCCTGGCGCAAGCCCCGCGGCGCGCTCTCGAAGATGCGCCGCGGTCACAAGGGCAAGGGCGACATGGTCGAGGCCGGCTACCGGACGCCCGAGGCCGTTCGCGGGAAGCATCCCAGCGGCTTCGAGGAGGTCCGCGTCCACAACACGGACGACCTCGAGGGCGTCGACCCCGACACCGAGGCGGTACGGATCGCCTCGTCGGTCGGCGCGCGCAAGCGCGAGCGCATCGAGGAGCAGGCCGAAGACGCAGAGATCCGGGTGCTGAACCCGACCTACGTCGAAGTGGAGGTCGAACAATGACGGATCTGAGCTCACAGAAGCGACTCGCGGCGGACGTGCTCGACGTCGGGAAGAACCGCGTCTGGTTCGACCCCGACCAGCAGGGCGAGATCGTCGACGCGATCACCCGCGAGGACATCCGCGAGCTCGTCGATCAGGGAACCATCCGCGCCGAGGAAAAGAAGGGCAACTCTCGAGGTCGCGCGCGCAAGCGCGCCGAGAAGCGCTCCTACGGCCACCAGAAGGGCCCCGGCACGCGCCAGGGCAAGGCCGGCGCTCGGCAGGACCCCAAAGACGAGTGGCGAGGTAAAGTGCGCGCCCAGCGTCAGCTGCTCCGCGAACTCCGCGACTCCGGCGATCTCGATCCCGGACAGTACCGCGAGCTGTACAACAAGTCTCGCGGCGGGGAGTTCCGCGACCGCAAGCGGCTGGTGAACTACATAGAGAACAACTACGACGTCGAAGTCGACGTCGAAGGTGATCAATAATGGCGAGTGGACCACGATACAAGGTGCCGATGCGGCGCCGCCGCGAGGTCCGGACCGACTACCACCAGAGGTTGCGCCTCCTCAAATCCGGCAAACCGCGTCTTGTCGCTCGAAAGAGCAACAAGCACGTCTCGGCGCAGCTGATCGTCCCCGGACCGCAGGGCGACGAGACGAAGGTGAGCGCGAACTCCAGCGATCTGGCAGAGTACGGCTGGGAAGCCCCGACGGGCAACCTTCCGGCCGCCTACCTGACAGGACTCCTCGCTGGCCAACGCGCGCTCGACGCCGGTCTGGAGGAAGCGGTGCTGGACATCGGCCTCAACACGGCGACCGAAGGGAGCAAAGTCTTCGCAGTACAGGAAGGGGCGATCGACGCGGGCGTCGAGATCCCCCACAACGAGAGCGTGCTGGCGGACTGGTCGCGCAACCGCGGCGAGCACATCGCCGAGTACGCCGAACAGCTCGACGAGCCGCTGTACAGCGGCGAGTTCGACGCGACTGAACTGCCCGAGCACTTCGACGAAGTGCGGGAGGAGATCCTAGAATGAGCAACAACTACAACGGCGGCTGGGAGCCGGTCACACGGCTCGGTCGCAAGGTACAGGAGGGCGAGATCGACACGATGGAGGACGCCCTCAACTCCGGTCTCCCCCTGAAGGAGCCGGAGGTCGTCGACCAGCTCCTGCCGGGGCTGGAAGACGAGGTGCTGGACATCAACATGGTACAGCGGATGACCGACTCGGGTCGCCGGGTCAAGTTCCGCTGCGTCGTCGCCATCGGCAACCGCGACGGCTTTGTCGGCTACGCCGAAGGTCGCGACGACCAGGTCGGCGCCGCCATCCAGAAGGCGATCGACATCGCCAAGCTGAACATGATCAACGTCTCGCGGGGCTGTGGTTCCTGGGAGTGCGGCTGCGGCCGTCCCCACACGGTCGCGCTGCGCTCGACGGGCAAGGCCGGCTCCGTCGAGGTCGAACTGCGACCCGCGCCGCGTGGCCTCGGCCTCGCGGGCGGCGAGACGGTCCGCAACGTGCTCGAACTCGCGGGAATCGAGGACGCCTGGACGCGTTCCTCCGGTAACACGCGCACGACGGTGAACTTCGCGAAGGCGACGTTCAACGCCCTGCGCAACACCGCCGAGGCCCGCGTGCCCGAGCGCGCCTTCGAGAAGCGCGAGGTGATCGAATGACGAAAGCAGTCGTTCAGCTCCGGAGCGAAGTGAACATGGAGGGCGGCGTCGAGGACACGCTCTCGATGCTGAACCTCTCGCGGATCAACCACTGCACGCTCGTCCCCGAGACCGAAGCGTACACCGGGATGGTCCACAAGGTCAACGACTACGTGGCCCACGGCGAGCCCAGCCAGGACGTCGTCGAGACGCTGCTGGCGAAGCGCGCCGAACCGCTCGAGGGCGACGCCGACGTCGACGACGAGTGGGTGGCGGACAACACCGACTACGACGACATCAGCGATCTCGCAGCCGCGCTGACCGACGAGGAGACGAAGCTCCAGGACGAGGGGCTCTCGCCGGTGCTTCGGCTTCACCCGCCGCGCAGCGGCCACGAGGGCATCAAGCACCCGACCAAGGAGGGCGGGCAGCTCGGTAAACACACCTCCGAGGAGATCGACGACCTCCTCACCGCAATGCGATAGATCATGACCAGCAAGAAACGACGCCAGCGCGGTTCGCGCACGCACGGCGGCGGTTCCCACAAGAACCGCCGCGGGGCCGGCCACCGGGGCGGCCGCGGCGCGGCCGGGCGCGACAAACACGAGTTCCACAACTACGAACCGCTCGGCAAACACGGCTTCACCCGTCCGGACTCGGTCCAGGACGAGGTCCTCGAGATCGCGGTCCAGAAGCTCGACGAGGACGCCGCCGTCTACGCGGCGGAGGGCGACGCCGAGGAGACCGACGACGGGTTCCGCCTCGACGCGCGCGACATCGTCGAGGACGGCCACGAGGCCGACGTCGTCAAGGTGCTCGGCGGCGGGCAGGTCCGCAACCAGCTCGAAGTCGTCGCCGACGCCTTCTCCGCGAGCGCTCGCGCGCTCATCGAAGAGGAGGGCGGCGAAGCGACGCTGAGCGACCGCGCCGAGGAAGCAGAGGACGAGGACGAACCACAAGACGTATCCCAGACAGAGGCAGACGGGGAGTAAGACATGGGATGGAAGGAGGTCGCTGAACCGGTCCTGACGCGGATGCCGATCGTCCGCCAGCCGAAGAGCCACGTGCCGTTCAAGCGCAAGCTGATGTGGACCGGCGGGATCCTGATGCTGTATTTCCTGCTGACCAACATCTACCTGGTCGGCGTGCCCCGCGGCTCGGAGAGCGCGCTGTTCCAGCAGTTCCAGTCGATCCTGGCCGTCGGCCAGGGGACGCTGATGCAGGTCGGCATCGCGCCGATCGTCACCGCGAGCATCGTGCTCCAGCTGCTGGGCGGGACCGACCTGCTCGGGCTGGACACGGACGATCCGCGCGATCAGGTCCTCTACCAGGGCCTCCAGAAGCTGCTGGTGGTCGTGATGACCGTCATGATGGCCATCCCGACCGTCTGGGCCGGACTGCTGCAGGTCTCCGAAGGGATCGCCCAGTCGCTGGGCATCCCGATGATCGGCCTCGAGCTGCTGGTGTTCGCCCAGATCGTCGCCGGCGGAATCCTGATCCTCTACATGGACGAGATCGTCTCGAAGTGGGGGGTCGGCAGCGGCGTCGGGCTGTTCATCATCGCCGGCGTCAGCCAGAAGCTCGTCGCCGGGCTCTTCAGCCCGCGGGCCGGCGGGTTCTTCCCGACCTGGTTCGACATCGCGCTCGGCCGGGCGGGCCCCGAAGGCTCGCTCGTCGGCGGCAGCGGCCTCCAGTACCTGATCTTCGGGGAAGGCCAGCTGCTCGCGCTGTTCACGACGGTGCTGATCTTCGTCGTCGTCGTGTACGCCGAGAGCGTCCGGGTCGAGATCCCTCTCTCGCACAGCCGCGTGAAGGGTGCCCGCGGACGCTTCCCGGTGAAACTCATCTACGCGAGCGTCCTGCCGATGATCCTCGTCCGCGCGCTGCAGGCGAACCTGCAGTTCCTCGGGCAGATCCTCAACAGGACCGCGGGGATGCCGTCGTGGCTCGGCGTCTACCAGCAGGGGAGCCCGGTCAGCGGGTTCTTCTACTACACGTCGCCGATCTACAGCCCCGACCAGTGGATGTGGTGGGCCGGCGGCTCGGCCGCCAACTACGAGATCTGGCAGATCATGCTCCGGGTCGGCATCGACCTCACGGTGATGATCGTGGGTGGCGCAATCTTCGCCATCTTCTGGGTCGAGACGACCGACATGGGCCCTGAATCGACGGCCAAGCAGATCCAGAACTCGGGGATGCAGATCCCCGGATTCCGCCAGAACACCGGCGTGCTCGAGAAGGTCATGGAGCGGTACATCCCGCAAGTGACCGTCATCGGCGGCGCGCTGGTCGGCCTGCTGGCCGTGATGGCGAACATGCTCGGCACCATCGGGACGGTGACCGGCACCGGGCTGCTGCTGACGGTCTCGATCACGTACAAGCTGTACGAGGAGATCGCCGAGGAGCAGCTCATGGAGATGCACCCGATGATGCGGGACATGTTCGGCAAGTAGCGCCGAACGCCCGTCGCGACGTTTTCTTTTGACGCCAGCTCGCCAGCGACAGCTCCGATGTCGAGCCCCGGTTGCTCCGTGCGCTGCTGCTCGTAGCTCCGATCGACCGGAAAAACGGCGTCGCGACGCCGTCGCGGCGCCCTTACTTCTCGTCCTCGTCGGACGGGACGCTTTCCTCAGACGTCTCGGCGGCTTCGTCGACTTGCTCCGCGGCCTGCTCGCCGCCCTGCTCGACCTGCTGGGCGACCTCCTCGCCGCCTTCCTCGATCTGCTCGGCGGCCTCGCCGGTGACCGTCGAGATGCGCCCGGCTGCCTCGTCCGTTCGATCGGTGGTCTGCTCGGCGACGGTCTGGACCTGCTCGGCGGCCTGATCGACGACCTCGTCGACCGACCCCATCCGGGACTTGAGCGCGTACGCGGCGCCGACGGCGCCGACGGCCAGCACTAGATTACGCAGGACGCCGCCGCGACTCCGTCCGCTCCGGGTGCTTTCCTCGATGCGTTCTCGGGCGCGTTCGGTCTCGACCTCGTCGCTCCGGAGTCGGTAGCCGATCGCGACGCCGGCGCCGACGAGCAACAGCGTGCGGGCCAGTCGGCGGCCCCGCGCCCCCGCCGAGCGCTCCTGCTCGGCTTCCTCCATCGCTTCCTTGAACGCCTCCTTCAGCGGCTGCCGCACGGCGCCTTCGACTGATCTGGCGAGCGTCTCTTTTTTCTCCTGTGTTAGAACACTGCTCATAGTTCCCCCAGGGACGGATACATCGAACTCGTGGAAAACTGTACGGGGCTCTCGGCGCTCGCCGAGCGACCCGGAAATCAGGGATTGTCGGGGGTAGGGTCCGGACGTGTCGGCGCCGCCGCCGGCGTCGCGAACGCGATAGATGACTTACCTGTAAGGGCGCTGAAACGGGATAGACGCGGCGCTTATGCACGTACGGGACGTTCGAACCGACACTGAACGGCTGGCGAACCTGTGCCGTTCGCCGACCTCGCGTCAGCGACGCTCCTCTCGGCTGCCAGCAACTGCTATGATACACACTGACATCCCGACGTCCTCGACGAGAGATCGCACCGCGCGCCGACCGATTTGCGCTCCTACACGAGGGACGCCGTGAGCGGTTCCGCCGAAAGAGACTCCGCCGGCGATCGCAATAGCGGACTCGACGCTCTCCGGAAGCCCGACCCACTTCGCGACCCTGTCGGCTCGGACGACGGTCACGATCACGACGACCACATCGCGCTGCTGTACGAATCCCGCGCCGAGCAGTTCGCCGCCGTCGTCCCGTTCGTCCGGCAGGGGCTGGCCGACGGCGAGCACTGTCTGTACATCGTCGACGACAATTCGCGCGCCGACGTGATCGCGGCGCTGCGGGACGGCGGCGTCGACGTCGACGCCGCCCTCGAGTCCGGGGCGCTCGAGATTCGATCCCCGGCGGCCACCTACCGTTCCGACGGCGAGTTCGACCCCGACGACATGGTCGCGTTCCTCGAGAACGCCGTCGACGAGGCCCGCGAGGAGTACGAGGCCCTCCGGGTCACCGGCGAGATGACCTGGCTGCTCGACGCCGACGTCGACGCCGAGGAACTGCTCGAGTACGAGGGGAAGTTCGATACGGCGCTCCCCGCGGGGGACTGCATCGCGCTGTGCCAGTACGATCGCGATCGCTTTCCGCCGGCGGTCATCCGCGATCTCGTCAAGACCCATCCGCAGCTCGTCTACGACGGCGCCGTCTGTTCGAATCTCTACTACACGCCGGCGGCGGAACTGTTCTCGACCGAGCGCGCGAGTCGCGAGGTCGACCGAATGCTGGGGGTGCTCCGCGATCGCGCCGTCGCGACGACGTCGCTGCAGACCCACGAGCGATTTCTCCGCCGACTCTACGAGACGATCGCGGCTCCCGACGCCTCGTTCGACGAAAAAACCCGACGACTGCTCGATCTCGGGCGGGAGTACCTCGACCTCGACGTCGGCTTCCTCTCGCAGATCGACGGCGAGGCGTTCGAGATCGTCGACGCAGTGGGATCGCACGAGCTGATCCAGCCGGGTGACACGGCGCCGGTATCGGAGACGTACTGCCGGCGGGTCCTCGAATCCGACGGCCCGCTCGGCGTCGCGGACGCCGCAGCGGAGGGGTGGGAGAACGATCCGGCCTACGAGCAGTACGGGCTGGAGTCGTTCCTCGGCGTCACGGTCTCCGGCGGCGCAGATCGGTACGGAACCCTGTGCTTCGCGGACACGAACCCCCGCGATGTGCCGTTCACCGAGGGCCAGCAGGCGTTCGTCGAGTTGATGGGGGAGTGGTTCAGACACGAACTCGACCGCCTCGAGCGCGAGCGGTACCTCCGTCGCGCGTACGACGTCACCTCGGACACCGACCGGTCGTTCGACGAGAAGATCGACGCGCTGCTGGAGCTCGGGGCCGAGCGGTTCGGCGCCGACGCCGGACTGCTGGCCCGGGATCGCGGCGACGTCTTCGAGATCGAGGCGATGCACGGCGACCACCCCGAGATCGCGGAGGGGGCGACGACGCCGGCGTCGTCGACGCACTACTGCCGGGAGGTCGTCTCCGAGGGCGAGACGCTGTCGGTCAGCGACGCCGCCGCTGCGGGGTGGACCGACGACCCGCTCTACGAGCAGCTCGGACTGGCGTGTTACGCCGGCGTCGACATCGCCGTCGGCGACGAACAGTACGGCACGATCTGCTTTCTGGACCGCTCGCCGCGGGAGGCCGACTTCACGTCCGGCGAGCGGACGTTCTTGGAACTGATCGGGCAGTGGATCGAGTACGAACTCGACCGGCGCCACCGCGAGGACCGGCTGGCCGCGCTCAACGGACTGAGCCGCGAGCTGATGGATCCCGAGACGACGGCGGACATCGCCGAGCGCGTCGTCGCCGCGGCCGAGGACTCCCTGAACCTCCCCGTCGCGGCCGTCGCGATCGACGACGCGGAGACGGGCGTCCTGGAACCGCTGGCGGCGACCGGGGCGGGCGACCGTCTGCTGGCCGAGCACTCGCCGCTGTCGGTCGGCGAGGGCGTCGGCTGGAAGGCGTTCGTCAACGACGAGCCGCGACGGCGGGACGACCTCGATTCGGACGCCGGCGACGCGTCGGCGTCGCAGCGGGTATCCGAGATCGCGGCGTTCCCGCTGGGCAAGCAGGGCGTGTTTCTCGTCGGCGCGACGAGCGAGGGCGGGTTCTCGCCGGGCGACTACGACTTCGTCGAGACGGTCGCCGCCAACGTCGGCGCCGCGTTCGGGCGGACGCGCCGCGAACAGCAGCTCCGGGCCCGCGAGGCGACGCTGGAGGACCGGACGGAGACGCTCGGCCGGCTGGAGCGCATCAACTCCATCATCCGCAACATCGACCAGGCGCTCGTCGGCGCCTCGAGCCGGGACGAGATTTTCCGCGTGGTCTGCGAGGAGTTGGCGGCGGACGGCGGCCCCTACGAGCTCGCGTGGGTCGGCGACGCTGAAGCGGTGTCCGGAACGGTGACGCCCGTCGAACGAGCCGGCGCCACCTCGTGCTACCCTGAGGAGATCGAGGTGGACGTCGAGGGCGGCGTCGAGACGCTCGAACCCGCCGGTCGGGCGCTCCGGACGGGCGAGGTGCAGGTCGTCGACGAGGTGGTCGGCAGTCCGCCGTTCGAGTCCTGGCAGCGGGTCGCCCTCGAACGCGGGTTCCAGTCGATCGCCGCGCTCCCCCTCGTCCACGGCGACACGACGTTCGGCGTCCTCGGCGTCTACGCGTCCGAACCGGGGATGTTCGACGAGCTGGAGCGGGACGTCCTGACGGAGCTGAGCGACACGATCGCCTACGCCGCGAGCGCGCTGAAGAGCAAGCGCGCGCTGGTCAGCGACGAGGTCGCCGAGCTCGACTTTGCCGTCTCGGACGACGACTTCACGGTCGCGAAACTCACGCGCGACGCCGGGTGCGCGTTCGTCCACGAGACGATGGTCCCGCAGGCCGACGGCGGACTCCGGGTGTTCTTCCGGACGCGGGACGCCGCCCCCGAGGCGATCCTGGACGCCGCCGCCGGGCTCTCGATCAGCGAGGTGTCGCTCGTATCGGAGCGCGAGGACGGCGGCGAGCGGGTGTGCCTGTTCGAGGCGCTGCTCGCCGAGGACTGTCCCGCTGCGACGGTGCTCGACCACGGCGGCAGGCTCACCCGGCTCCGCGCCGAGGACGGCGAGGCCGAGGTGACCATCGAGATCGCGTCCGGCGAGCCCGCCCGCGAGTTCGCGGCGTCGTTCCGGTCGCGGTACCCCGAGGCGACGTTGACGGGCAAGCGCACCAGCGAACGATCCCGGGAGACGCTCACCGAGTTCCACGCCGCGCTGACCGACGACCTGACGCCGCGCCAGATCGAGGCGCTCCGGACCGCGTTCCACAGCGGCTACTTCGAGACGCCGCGGACGCGCTCGGGCAGCGAGGTCGCCGCGTCGATGGACATCACCCAGCCGACGTTCAACGACCACCTCCGGGCGGGCCAGCGCAAGCTCTTCGGGAAACTGTTCGCGTCCGAGTCCGGCGACGGGTGATCGTCTCCGGCTGTTTCCGTTCGCGCGCTACACTTCGGCCGCCCAGGCGCGGTACTCCTCGGGGCGTTCGTACACCTCGCGGAACGCACGGTCGAGGAACTGCGCGACGCGCTCGGGGTCGGTGCGGGCGGTCAGGCGGACGTTCGTCCCCTCGGCCTCCTCGGGCCTGTGGAGGTCGTCGATCGAGAACGCCGGGAACTCGTCGAGCAGCGACTTCAGACGGTCGAGTTCGGCGTCGGTGCAGTCGAGGTTGAGCGTGCCGTCGGCGTACTGGATCCAGGGCGGGTCGTCGTTCTCACCGTCTCCGCTCTCGTCGGTCTCCCCAGCGGCGCCGTCGGCCTCGGCAGCGGCGTCGGCCTCGATCGTCAGGAACGGGCTCGAGCGCTGCTCGTGGGCGTCGATGGCGTCGACGAACAGCGCCAGTCGCGCCTCGGCGTCGGCGGCGTCGAATCGCGTCATGGTCTCCGGTTGGTACCCCGGGGCCAAAAGCCCGGCCGGTTTTCTTTAAGCCTTTAACCCGGGAGGCTGAGATACGACCATGGCCAATCCGAACGTACTGATACTCGGAGCACCGGGTGCGGGCAAGGGAACGCAGAGTTCGCGGATCGTCGAGGAGTTCGGCGTCGAGCACGTCACGACGGGCGACGCGCTGCGCGCGAACAAGGACATGGACATCGGTCACCTCGACACCGAGTACGACACGCCCCGCGCGTACATGGAGGCCGGCGAGCTGGTCCCCGACGAGGTCGTCAACGAGATCGTCAAGACCGCCCTCCAGGAGGCCGACGGCTACGTGCTCGACGGCTACCCGCGCAACCCCGCGCAGGCGGAGTACCTCGACGAGATCACCGACCTTGACGTCGTGCTCCACCTCGACGTCGCCAAGGAGGAGCTGGTCGACCGCCTCACCGGCCGCCGCGTCTGCGACGAGTGCGGCACGAACTACCACGTCGAGTACGATCAGCCCGAGGAGGAGGGCGTCTGCGACGAGTGTGGCGGCGAACTGATCCAGCGCGACGACGACACCGAGGAGACCGTCCGCGAGCGCCTGAACGTGTACGAGGACAACACCGTCCCCGTCATCGAGCAGTACGAGGGCGACGACGAGTTCGTCCGCGTCGACGGCGAGCGCGCGCCCGACGCCGTCTGGGAGGACGTGCGCGACGCGATCGCCGAGAAGGCCTGATCGACCTCGGTCCCGTTTCTCTTCGACCTGCGAACGCGCGCCGCGCGTGAAGACTTCAGTCGCGGCGAGCGTACCAGAACGTCAGGAGCGCGAACAGCACGACGAAGCCGGTTACGAACGACGCCGCGAACAGCACTCGCCCCGGTAGACCGGTCGTTAACTCCTCGTAGCCCAGCGCGGTCAGCCCGTCGCGGGCGGCGATGGCTGTTCCGGCGGTGACGGCGAGTAGTGCAAGAGTCACGAGGATCGGTCGAACCCTGCGAAACGCGCTCTCGATCATTCGGTGATTCACGGCTAGAATTATGGCTGAATCCACTAATCAATTCCCCGAGCTGCACCTTCCGATCTACTCGACCGACGGCGAGCGTCCGACCGATCTCGTCTGGAAGGACGTGCGCGACGCGATCGCCGAACGGTCTGAACGGGGCGCCGCCGGCGTCGCTTCGGCGCCGTAGCGGGACGCCTATCGGAAACACCGCTCCGTCGGTCCGAACGCCCGACGAGCGGAGAATTTTACTGCAAACTGTCCGAACTGCGAACGATGCCCTCCAGACGAACGCTGCTTCGCTCCGCCAGCGTCGCCGGCGTCGGCGCGCTCGCCGGGTGTAACGCGCTCCGGCCCGGCGCCGAAGGGTACGTTCAGTTGAAGACGATCGAGGGGATGTACGGGGAGAACGGCGTCTGGAAGAGTGACACCGTAATCGACGTCGAACTGAGCTCACCGCCGGGCGAGAAGCCCCCGGAACTGGAGGGCCCCTTCGGTGAGTGGGATCGCTACTTCGACACGCCGCGCCGGCCCGTCGTCTCCGAGTCACTCCACGAGGAACTTCGACTATCCTACGAGGAAGTCCGCTACGTCGTCGGCGTCTGTACGCCGAAGTGGGCCGACGGCGGCGACGAGATCGGTTGTTACAACGTCGCGACGACCCGCGAGACGTTCAACGCGGCGCAGGTCCACGACCGCGTGCGGGCGTCCTCGGACGGGTCGTCGATGACGATTCACTCGGTCGACGGGCGGTGGCCGTTCGACGCGGAGTGACGCCCCGGCAGGTTCGGATCGTGTGCGGATTCGATCACAAACGATAATTACTTTGTCGCGAGCGCCCGGTCTACGTTCATGCGCGAAGCCACGATCGCGGGCGCCGGGATGACGCGGTTCGGCGTCCACGAGTCGACCCTTCCCGAACTGTTCGCGGACGCCGCACTCCCCGCGATGGACGACGCCGGCGTCGAGGCGGCGGATATCGACGCGCTGTACTTGGGCAACACGATGGGCGGCCAGATCGAGGGCGAGAGCCACCTCGCGCCGACGCTGGCGTCCCACGTCGGACTGGCTGGCGTCCCCTGCCAGCGCTTCGAGGACGCCTGCGCGACCTCCTCGAACGCGTTCAAGCACGCCGTCCGCGCCGTGGAGGCGGGCCACCACGACGCGGTGCTGGTCGGCGGCGTCGAGCGCTGCTCGGCGGCCACCGGCCGTGAGACCGACGAGATGACGCGGATCTTCGCCAGCGCCGCCCACGGAACGTACGAGCGCCCGACCGGCCTCACCTTCCCCGGCGTGTTCGCCCTGCTGACCAAGCGCCACATGCACGAGTACGGCACGACCGAGGAGCAACTCGCCGAGGTCGCCGTCAAGAACCACTACCACGGAAGTCTGAACCCCCGCGCGCACTTCGGCAAGGAGACCACCGTCGAGGAGGTGCTGGAGGGGCCGATCGTCGCCGATCCGTTCCACCTCCACGACTGCTGTCCGTTCTCGGACGGCGCGGCCGCGGTCGTCGTGGCGAGCGCCGAGGTCGCGGCGGAACTGGACTGCGACCTAGTACCGGTCGCGGGCGTCGGGCACGCCACCGACGTCGTCCCGATAGCCGACAAAGCTCACCCCTCCGTGACCCGTTCCGCGCGCGACGCCGCGAGTCAGGCCTACGAGACCGCGAGGATCGGTCCCGACGACGTGGACGTCGTCGAACTCCACGACTGTTTCACCGGCGCGGAAGTGCTGGCGACCGAGGCGCTGGGGCTGGTAGAGGACGGTCAGGGCGGCCCGGCAGCTGCGGCGGGCCGCACGTCGCTGGGCGGGGAGATTCCCGTCAATCCCAGCGGCGGGCTCAAAGCGAAGGGCCACCCGCTGGGCGCGACGGGCGTCGCCCAGCTCGTTGAGCTGACCGAGCAGCTCCGCGGCGACGCCGGCGATCGCCAGGTCGAAGACGCCGACGTCGGGCTGGCGCACAACCTCGGCGGCGACGCCGCGACGACCGTCGTCACCGTGCTGGAGGCCGCGCGATGACGAGCGATCTCGGCCAGTATCTGTCCGACGGCGAGCTCGGCGTCGACGGCTGGACGGCGGCGCTGGAAGACGACCGGCTGCTCGGGCAGGCCTGTCCCGACTGCGAGCACGTCACCGCGGCGCCGAAGGCGGCCTGCGCGCGCTGCGGCAGTCGCGATCTCGATCCCGTCGAACTCCCCGAAGAGGGAACGGTCTACTCGGCGACGCGCGTCGAGGTGGCGCCCGAGGGGTTCGCGGCGCCGTACACGGTCGCGCTGGTGACGGTCGGCGACGCGCGCGTGACCGCTCGCATCGACGCCGACGTCGAGATCGGCGACGACGTCCGGTTCCAGGGGGCGACAGAGTCCCCGGAGGGGCTGACGCCGCTTTTCGGGTGAGCGCACACCTCCTCCGGTCGCCGACCCCCGAAACGACGCGCCGAGAGTAAAAGGTTGATTACGGGGGGTCGCCTAGCCACCGTCAAATGGTGCGCACCGCGGAGAAAGTGCAGTCCCTCATCGAGGAAGATGAGGACTTCGCCGACGCGCTGGCGTCGGTCAAACGCGTCGCCGATCAGAACGGCGGCGAGGTCGAGTGGCAAGACGTCGAGGGCGACGTCACGAGCGGCCAGTGGGGCCGGTTGATCGAGCAAGGCGTCCTCCGGAGCGCGGAGGGCGACGCCTTCCGCCTGTCCGATCCCGAGGGGGTCGAGCAGGTCGTCGGCGACGACGGCTCCGTCGAGATGCCCGATACCCCCGACGTCGACAGCGAGGACAGCTCCTGGTCCCAGTGGGACAAGCTGGCCGGCCTCGCGACGCTGGGCATGATGGTCGGATACTACTTCAACCCGGTCCGGAACGCGGTCGGGAACTCGATCGATCTCATGCTCGGGCCGATCGACGCCGTGCTCCCGTTCTACGCCGTCGTGATGGTCGTCGCGATGCTGACGTCGGTGTACTCGATGCTGCTGCAGGCGAACCTGATGGACTCGGAGAAGATGTCCGAGTACCAAGAGCAGATGCAGGCCATCCAGGAAAAGCGCAAAGCCGCCAAGGAACGGGGCGACGACGAGGCCCTCGAACGCATCCAGGAGGAGCAGATGGAGGCCATGGGCGATCAGCTCGGCATGTTCAAAGAGCAGTTCCGCCCGATGGTGTGGATCATGGTGCTGACGATCCCCATCTTCCTGTGGCTCTACTGGATCACCAACACGGGCCAGATCCCGGCGGCCGAGCAGACGGCGATCATGCCGTTCGTCGGCGAGATCCAGTGGGACGAGGGGATCCTCGGCCCGATGCCGGCGTGGATCGTCTGGTACTTCCTCTCGACGATGGGGTTCCGCCAGCTGTTCGCCAAGCCGCTGAACATCCAGACGACGCCCTCGACCTGACGGCCGTTTTCCCGCCCGCCGCGCGGGTCGGCGACGCCGCCGGTCCGCTCACCGCGCCCTCCGGCGATCCGCCGCGCGCCGACCGAGTTCAAAACCTCTTTTAGCGCCAGTCGCTCAGTGTGTGTATGTTACTGACCGTTTCCGGCCCGCCCGGCGCCGGAAAGTCCACGACCGCCGCCGCGCTCGCGGAGGCGTTCGACGTAGAGCACGTCAGCGGCGGCGACATCTTTCGCGAACTCGCAGACGAGCGGGGTCACTCGCTCGCGGAGTTCAACGAGCTCGCCGAGACGGATCCGCAGATCGACCGCGATCTGGACCGCCGTCTCCAGGAGGTCGCCCGCGAGCGCGAGGACGTCGTGCTCGAATCCCGGCTCGCCGGCTGGCTCGCCGCCGACGAGGCCGACGTGCGCATCTGGCTGGACGCGCCGATCGAGGTCCGCGCGCGCCGGATCGCCGACCGCGAGGACAAGCCCGTGGCGCAGGCGCTCGACGAGACCAAGGAGCGCGCCGCCAGCGAGCGCCAGCGCTACCTGGAGTACTACGACATCGACATCGAGGACCTCTCGATCTACGACCTGACGGTCAACACCGCCCGCTGGGGCGAGGACGCGGTCCCGTCGCTGGTCGTCGACGCCGTCGAGCGCTACGACCCCGACGAGGACGAGGGCAAGACGCCGATCACCGGCGTCGACTACGACTTCTGAGATGCACCTGCCTCTACTATGATCCGCGGCCCGCCCGACGAACGCTCGCCCGCCGACCTGCTCGCCTTCGGCGTCGTCAACCTCGACAAGCCGCCCGGCCCCTCGGCCCACCAGGTGTCGGGCTGGGTGCGCGACGCGACCGGCGAGCACGTCGCGCCCGAGGATTCCGCCGGCGAGTGGGCCGCGGCCCACGCCGGGACGCTCGACCCCAAAGTGACGGGCTGTCTCCCGGTGCTGCTGGGCGACGCGACCCGCCTCGCGCAGGTGTTTCTCGAGGGCAGCAAGGAGTACGTCGCGGTGCTGGAACTCCACGACGAGGCACCGCGGGACGCCGAGGCGATCGTCGACAGCTTCGAGGGCGACCTCTACCAGAAGCCGCCGCGCAAGAGCGCCGTGACCCGGCGCCTGCGCACGCGCGAGATCTACGACCTCGACCTGCTGGAAGTCGAGGATCGACAGGCGCTCCTGCGCATCCGCTGCGAGAGCGGCACGTACGTCCGGAAGCTCTGTCACGACCTCGGGCTGGCGCTCGGAACCGGCGCCCACATGGGCGATCTGCGCCGGACCGCGACCGATCCTTTCGACGACCGGGACATGCACACGATGCACGATCTGGTCGACGCGCTGGCGTTCCTCGAGGAGGGGGACGAGGCGCCGCTGCGCGAGGTCGTCGAGCCGGCCGAGCGCGCGCTCGATCACCTCCCGCACGTGACGATCGCCGAGAGCGCCGCCCGCGAGGTCGCCGAAGGGGCGCCGGTGTACGCGCCCGGCGTGCTCTCGGTCGATTCGGACGCCGTTCCGGGCGCCGACGCGGACGCCGCCGGAGCGGACGGCGATGACGATGCGCCGCTGGTCGCCTGCTTCACGCCCGACGACGCCGCTGTCTGTCTCGGCCGTCTGGTCGGCGATCCGGACGCGGAGCGCGGCGTCGCCGTCGAACTCGAACGCGTACTGGTCTGAGCCGGCCGACGGAACGTATCTTTGCCGTCACTCCTCGCCGTGCTTGACGGGGAACGCGACCTCGACGGTCGTCTTGTACTGGGTGATCTCGCCGTCCTCGACGGACGCCGTCTGGTCCTCCACCTCGACGCCCTTGATGTCCTCGATGGTCTGCGACGCCTCGCGGACGGCCTCCTGAGTCGCGTCGTGGAACGATTCCTCGGACGTGCCGAGCACCTTGATGATCTTGACTGCCGACATACGATGTGGACGTCGACGCGCCGCGAGAAGTTCGTTCGCGCCACCTGTCTCGGTTTGTCAGCAGGCTCGTCGGGTTCGGTTGCCGACGTGTCCGTCGAGGAGACGGTCCGCGCCCCGAAGCGTCGACGCCGAGCTACTCCCAGAGCGGGTACAGTTCGTCGCGCGGCGGCTCTGCGAAGTGCTCGCCGTCGAGGTCGACGCCGTGGCGCTCGCTTTCGACGACTCGGCCGATCTCCGCTCCCTCGATGCCGGCGTCGTCGAGCGCCGCGAGCGCGTCCTCGACGCGCTCTGCGGGCAGCGTCGCCAGCAGCGCACCCGAGCCGAACGTTCGCAGGGGATCGACGCCCATCGCCGCGCAGACCCGCTCGGTTTCCTCGCGCACGGGGACCGCCGCGCGCTCGACCTCGACGCCGGCCTCGGCGGCCCGCGCGAGCTCGACCAGCCCGCCCAGCACGCCGCCCTCGGTGGGGTCGTGCATCGCCGTGGCGTGCTCCCGGAGGACGCGGGCCTCGGGGACGACGCTGATCTCCTCGAAAAAGGTCGCCGCGGCGTCGACGGCGTCGGCCGGAAGACCGAGCTCGTCCGCGAAGTCCGTCGCGAGGATCGCCGTCGCCTCGATCCCGGCGCCCTTCGTCAGGACGACGCGATCGCCCGGCTCGGCGCCGCCCGTGGGAACGAACCGGTCGGTCGTGCCGATCGCCGTCAGCGAGAGCAGCGGCCGCTCCAGCTGGTCGACGTACTCGGTGTGGCCGCCGACGATCGTCGCGTCGAGCGCGGCGGCCTCCCGGTCGAGATCGGCCACGATCGCGTCGATCGTCGCGTCGTCGGCGTCGCCGGGGAGCAGGAGGACGCTCGTCAGCCACTCGGGATCGCCGCCGCTCGCGGCGACGTCGTTGCACGCCACGTGGACGCCGAGCGTGCCGATGCGCTCGGCCGCGAGCGAGATCGGATCCGAACTGACGACCAGCGTCTGCTCGCCCAGTTCGATCGCCGCGGCGTCTTCGCCGAACCCGGGACCGACGCCGACCGCCGCGCTCGACGCGCCGGTTCCGGCGAGCACCCGCGCCAGCGTCTTCGGATCGACTTTTCCGACCATGCCGACACTCGACGCGTCGGCGCCTTCTACGTTGTGCTCCGCGCGGAGTTCGACCGTCCGGCCGGCCCGCGGATGACGCTCCGGTAAGCTCGCCTTTCCGACGGTCTCGCCGCCGTCGCATCTCGGTATTCCGAGGAAGAACCGCTGGACCGATAGATTAAAGCGGTCCTACCGCCGCTTCCGTGACGAGTACGATCGCCCTATGGACCCCCTCCAGCTCGCCGCGACGCCGCTCCGCCTCCTCGCGGTCGGCGCCGTCCTGCTCTGTACGCTCGGCCTCGGCACCGTCGCCCACGAGTACGCCCACGCGCTCGCGCTGCGCGCGATCGGCGTCGACTACGAGATCCGCTGGCTGGGAGATCGCGGATCGGCCGGGCTGCTCCGGGCCGGACTGCTGGGCACCTGGGCGTCGGTGCGACCCCGCACCGTCCCGGCCGACGCGCCGGCGTGGGGGGTCCGCCTCGCCGCGCTGATGCCGCTGACGCTCCTGGCGCCGTTCGCGCTGGTCGTCTTCGGCGTCCTGCCGGACCCGCTGGCGACGGGCGACCCTCGCGTCGTCGCCGCCGCGGTCGCGTGGGCCGCCTGCGCGCTGCCGAGCCCGCAGGACTTCTCGGTGGTGTGGTACGCCGAGACGGCGATCGAGCGCGCGGTCGCGGACGACTGAGCAAGACGGTCGATCCGCGCGTCAGGACGGCGACTCGACGGGAACCGGCCGTCCGATCACCCAAAAAGTTATCACGATGACGGATGACGGAAAAAATGATGCTCGACTCCGCGGGGGTGACCGATGAGCGACAACGACGATCGTAGCTGGGGACAGTTCGTCGAAGAGGTCCCCGACGAGGAGCTGTTATCCGAGTTCGAGGGCGCAGAGCCGCGCACCGCAGCCGAGATCGCCGACGCCATCGCGACGACGGAGTACGAGGCCCGGAGCAAGCTCGACGCGCTCTGCCGGGCGGGCGAACTGCGGCGCAAGCGAGTGCGCGAGGAGCCGCCGCTGACGGTGTGGTTTCGGCCGCGCGCGGCGTTCGTCGACGAGGACGGCGACGGCCGGCCGGTCGACGAACGCGTCGACGAGCTGCTGAAGGACATGGAGATGCCCGGCGTCAGCGGGATGATGCGCGACTGGCGCCGGGACGCCGTTCGCGCGGCCTTCGACCGGCTTCGCGAGGACGGTGAGCTGGAGGCGGCGGATTTCAAGCGCGACGTGTATCCGTCCCACGCGGCCGGGTACGACGACCCCGAGCCCTGGTGGGAGACGGTCAGCGAGCGCCTGGGTGACCTGCCGGGCGTCGTCGATCCCCACTGGGGCGGCGAAACGTGGCGCTACGACGGTCGGTGAACCCCCTCGTTTTCAGTAGATCAGCTCGTCGTCGCTTTCGACCATGTACACGGTCCGCGCGGAGATGTTGACCGCGTGGTCGCCGACGCGCTCGAGGTCGCGGATCGTCAGAAGCAGTCTCGAGACATCGTTGAGTAGCTCCTCGATCTCTTCGTCGTCGGGCGCGTCGAGCTCGCGCTCGATCAGGTCCCGGACGACGGTCTGGCTGGCCTGCTCGCACAGCTCGTCGAGCTCGTCGTCGCGGGAGGCTATCTCTCGGCACGCGTCGGTGTCGCGCTCGGCGTAGGCGGTCATCGCGTCCTCGATCATGTCGTGGGTCAAGGTTCCGATCGCCTGGACGTCGACCTCCGGGAACACGTCCTCGTAGGCGCTCAGCGAGTACTCCGCGAGGTTCGTCGCGAGGTCGCCGACCCGCTCGAGGTCGGTGATGATCTTGAACGACGACGCGATGAAGCGCAGGTCGCTCGCGACCGGCTGCTGGAGCGCGAGCAGGTCGATGCAGTCCTGTTCGAGATCGAGGTACAGCTGGTTGATCTCGTGGTCGCCCTCGATGACGTCCCGGGCGGTCTCCCGGTCTTTCTGTTCGAGCGCGTCGAGTCCCATGCGAAGTCGCTCCAGGACGAGTTCGCTCATGTACAGTACGTCTTCCTCTAGATCCGCGAGTTGCTGCTGGAAATCGTCTCGGGCCATACTGGTACGGTGCTGCTCTCGCGGTAAAAGTGCTATCGGACTGGGAAGGTTTGCCGCCGCCGCCGGAAGATCCTCCACCGACATGAATCCCAGATGTTTTGATCCATCCTCGCCACTTTTACCGCATGACTATTGAAGCGGCCCGGCCGTTCGATCTTTATCTGGACGCACCCTATCGTTCGACCGGCGGATGAAGATCCTCCAGGTGACACCCCGGTACGCCCCCCGAACCGGCGGCGTCGAAACCCACGTACGAGAGTTAGCTACTCGCCTGGTCAAAGCCGGTCACTCGGTGACGGTCGTCACTGCTGACCGCCGCTCCGACGACCCTCGGAACCAGACGATCGATGGCGTCGACGTCGTCCGCCACCGTGGCGTCGCCCCGGGCGGAGCGTTCCACGTGGCGCCCGGCGTCGCAGCGACTGTCCAGACTAGCGCCGCCGACATCGTCCACGCCCACAACTACCACTCTCTGCCGCTACTGTTCGCTGCCGCCGCCGTCGGTAGCGACCAGCGCTTCGTGGCGACACCGCACTACCACGGCGGGAGTGCTGATCGAGTCCGCGACGTGCTGCTCGATCTCTACCGGTACCCCGGCGGTTGGGCCCTGCGCCGCGCTGACGCCGTGATCGCGGTTAGCGACTGGGAACGAGATCGTCTCGCTCGGGACCTAGACGTCGATGCGCGAACGATCCCGAACGGGATTGACCGCGATCGGTTCGCGGACGCAACGCCCGAAACTCGCGATCGCCCGTATCTGCTCTGCGTGGGTCGGCTCGAGGAGTACAAGGGAATCCAGCACGTGATTCGGGGGCTCGACCGGCTTCCCGAGTACGACCTCGTCGTGGCGGGAAGCGGGCCCTACCGAGACCAATTGGAGCGGATCGCCGAGCGGGTCGGCGTCGCGGACCGCGTTCACTTCGAGGGGTTCGTTGCCGACGATCGACTGCCATCGCTGTACGCTGGTGCGTCGGTGTACGTCTCGCTCTCGGCGTTCGAGGCGTTCGGGATGACCGTCCAGGAAGCAATCGCCGCTGGGACGCCGTGCGTGGTCCGCGAGGCGGGCGCGCTCGCCGAGTGGGCGTACCGGGACGGAGTAGCGAGCATCACATCCGACGAGCACGACGCCGTGGCCGCGGGAATTCGTTCGGTACGCTGTGAATCGACTGATCCGTCAACGGTCAACGACTGGAACGACGTAGTGTCGAAGATAGAGTGCGTGTATTCTCGTTCTTAGTGCAGTAGTGAAATCGTTACACCGTAGATGTTCGCGGCGATGCGGATGCGTTATAGGCACGTACAATCAATCACCCAGATATCCGAGGTCTCTGAGCCTCTCTTTGTTTTTGGAGATTCGATCGTGATTGCCCTGCCCCGCCGCGATTTCGCGGCGCTCCCCGTCAATCTCTGCCCAAGGAACAGTAGTCAAGTTCGGATGATATACCCCCTCTGGGTGTGCATATCCACGAACAGGAATTGGCCATAGGATTTCGCCCAGTAGCTCGCCGTGATCTGCGCTAATCACCGTCTTCCCGTCCAGATCGTCCATCAGTTTCTCGGCGTAATGATACACGTACTGAAGATTTCTGCTGTACCCGTCCCAGATTTCCCCCGGTGAAACGCGGCCGGTAACCAGATTCGTTCTCGGTTCGAGTTCTTCGTCGATCTCTATCTCTCCGTCTCCTCTGCCGATAACCGGATCATGCGGCTGGAAGTAGTGGACAATAAGCCTTTTGTCCGGATGGGTATCGTGGATCTTCCGCGTCACGTCGTTCATCACGCTAGCCGGGACAGTGCCGACATCGTCCCACTTCTCGAAGTCGATCGAACTACAGGACTGGACCATCTCTTTCTCCTCGAACACGTCGATAACTTTGAAGAAAATGTCCTGTTCGAGAACGTGCGTCCAAGGGTTCGCGACGACGTATATCGTGTCGTTGTACGTTTTTCCGTTGAAATTGTTTCTTATCCATTCCGGGCTGTTTCCGCCCTTCGATCGTATCGTCTCGTACGAATCGAACTGATCTACTCCGACCACTTCTTCAAACATGTCCGACCTGCAGGCATCGAAGATGAACAGGTTATCCCAGTCTCTCGACATGACATCTTCGCCTCCGCTACCGTAGATGAGTCTTGTTAACGGACCGACAACACGAGAGAGCAACCGATGCCGCCACCACCATTGATCGTCGTAGTTTTCAAGAACGCTTCTGAGTTGGCCCATTGCCCTCGCTAAGAGCGGTCGTCGTGGTAAAAATACTTAGGTTCGTCTTCGGACCTGACGTGAGCGTTGTCTGCCGATCAGTACTTGCTCTGTGGGAGAGTCACGGTGAGCAGGACCAACAAACGTATATTTTCCCGGAACGAACGTAATATCCGACTCTCGACACCGTCTTCGCCGATCCCAATAGCTCCAACGGTGTCGAGGTATTTCAAACACCAAATATGACTCGAAATGTCGTTTTTGTCGTTCTGGATACAGTCCGAAAAGACTTCTTCGACAAGTACTCGTCCCGGCTACGAGAACGTTCCGACATCGAGGTCCAGCGCTGCTACGCGGCGAGCACTTGGACGATCCCGAGCCATGCCTCAATGCTGACGGGACATCTCCCCAATGAACACGGCATACATGCCTACTCTCCCTCCTATTCGACGATTTCCCTTGAGGACACGTTCATCGACGACCTCGACGAACATCGGTCCGTCGCTGTGAATGCGAACTTCAACCTGAACACTCGACAGGGATTTCGAGACCTGTTCGATCAGTACAACGCGATCTCGTTCACGAGGTTCGGATTCCTAGACGGGGGTGTCGATCTTGTGTCATTCGCGGCGAACCACGACGGAGGGTCATCGAAGTATGCCAAGTTCCTACTGAAGGCGGCTAGGGAGCGATCGCTTCTGCCGAGTCTGGTAAACGGCGCCGCAGTCAAGCTGTACGAAACCGGCAGTTGGTTCCCGGCCGTTCCTCGGTACGCCGACTACGGAGCACAGAACGTCGTTGCGGGCGCTAAGGATGCGCTCTCGAGCAGTAATTCCGGACGACCAGTATTCCTGTACGCAAATCTCATGGAGGCTCACATGCCTCACCGTGCGGTCGCCTCCTACGATCGATCACTGTACTCGACACCGGCGTCGTGGTCGTCGGACGAGGTTCCCAACTGGGAGATGAATACGGCGTCGGATTTCGACCAGTACTCGTCGTACGTCGAAAATCTCCGCGAACTGTACCGGGCATCGATCGACTACCTCGATCGAGTGATCGCCGAGTTCCTCGAGTGGACCGAACGAGAAATCGACACCGAGACGACGGTTATCGTAACCTCGGACCACGGCGAAAACCTCGGATACGACTACGAGGATAACCTGATCGGACACGCCGCAGGCGGCCTTTCAGAGGGGCTGTTGCACGTCCCGCTGCTGGTGTTCAATCCGCCGGATGAATTCGACCTTGACGAGAACCAACCGCTGTCACAACTCGACGTGGGCGAACTCTGTCGTGCGATCGTTGACGGATCTTCGCCTCGGTTACCGCGCACTGAGGTGCCTGCAGAGCGGGTGGCCGTACCCGGTCGCGACACGCTGAGTGAGGAACTTGAGGAGTTCGAGTACTGGGACCGCGCGGAACGCTGCGTATACCAAGACGATATGAAGATCGTGTGGGATTCGTTGGGACGCCGCCGCAAGTACGCCGTCGGTCGATCGCCCTCTCGAGAGGAACTCGTCGATGGGGAGGACGGCGACGAACCGGTCGTGAACGACTTCTCTACACCTCTCTCGGAATACAAAGAGCGTATGAACGAACGGTACGGAACAGACGTCGTTCTGGTTGATGACACAGTCGACGCTGGCGTCAAAGAACGGTTGAAGAACCTCGGCTACGGCTGAGGATATGCCACAGACCGGCCGACGCCGAACCTGGACCGCGGTGCCACCGTCAGCCGTACCGCTCGATTGCGTCGTCGAGAATACTCTTCGCGGTGAACAGAAATACGTCCGAGAGCGCGATCAGCGCGATCCCGTACACGGCTGCCCCGACGCTGACGATCGTGAGCAGTTCGAACCACGAACTGACGCCGATCCACCGGTGGAGCAACTCGACGACGGCGAACATCACGAGACCGGCGAGAAACTGGTATCGGAGCGGGTCCGGGAAGATGGCGTAGCGTACGTGGCGACGCGCGTAGTACGTTAACAGGACGTAGCTCGTCACTTCTGCGACGACTGTCGCCACGACGACCCCGAGCGCACCGATCTGGTAGATGAGCACGACCCCGAGCGCGACGTTTGTGACCACCGTGAGGGTCTTGATCCAGAGGAGTAGATCGGGCCGATCGTACCCCGAGAGCACCGACGAAACCTGGGTCGTCTGCGTCCGAAAGATCTGGTAGATGCCCAGTCCGATCAGGAGCGCGGCGGCGTCTCGATACTGCCCGCCGAACACGGTCACCACGATGCTTTCGGGCATCGCCAGGGCGCCGAAAAATAGTGGGACGGCGAACAGGGATGCGAACGCGACGTTGTTCGTAATTTGTCCATCGACCGCCTCGTCGCGGCTCACCTGCGCGCTGACTTCCGCGAACAGCCCGGATCCCATCACCGACGCGAGAAGCGTCGCAGGCAACATCAACTGCAGAGCGATCTGGTACTGCCCTGCGGCGGCGGTTCCGAGCACCGCGCTCAACAGGAGCACGTCGAGCTTGCTGTAGGCCGTTCCGACGAAGTTGTTCGGCACGGAAAAGCGGGCGTATGCCCAGAGACTCTCGAGGGTCGATCTGCTCGGCATCGCCGGCCGAACGCCGAGGACGAACAGTGTGAGGGGGACCGTCATCAGCGACGCTACCGTGAGTCCGTACACCATCCCGCTGACGCCCAGCCCGAAGACGACGACGAGGAGTAGCTGAAGCGGGATCGTGAACAGGGACCGGAGCATGTCGAGAGTGACCGCCGTTCCGAACTTTCCGAGTCCAGCGACCATCGGCTGGGCGATCTTGAAGAAGACGACGCCCGAGAACACGACGGCGACGAGCAGCGGGCCGTTCTCCATGTCAAAGTAGTCGACGAAGGACTCCGCAACCAGTGCGCCCGCGAACACGACGGCCGCGCCGACCAGCGCGACGGCGAACCCCGCAGTGAGAATTTCCCCGGGATCGTGATCGTACTCGGAAATACGCTTCTTACATGCGTTTCCGAACCCGCTGACCGGATTGTCGAGGACGGCCGATACGGCGAGGATCACGTGAAAGCTGCCGTAGCCGGCGGGGCCGAGCACTCGCGCGAAGACGATGCTGCCGAGGAAGCCGATGGCTGCCAAGACGATCTTCGCGACGAACCCCTTCGAGACTTCCAGCCCGAACTCGCCACCTTGACTCATCTCTCGTGCTCCCGTAATCGAGAGACGTACTTGAAACGCTCTACTACCCGGCGGTGTCGGGCGATGCTCACGGTCTGTGTCGACACCTTCGAGGTGCGCCGCCGGGTGCGTTGTGGGTGCGACTCGCGCATCACGTCGGCCGCGGGACTCCGGTGTATCCGGTCAGATCGGGCACTGCGTATCGGCGCCTCGGAAGCCGTCTCTCGGCCCGCGGACTGCTCCGTGTCACACCTTGTACCCGAGATCTCTGAGTCGGTCGTCGACGACGTCCTCTTCGACGGCCACGGTCCGGACGCCGTCGTTGGTGATCGACCTACGATCGCCGTGCTGGATCTCCGCCCACGGAACGTCGACGAGTTCGGGCGATCGGAGTCCGATAGGATGTGCGTACCCTCGGATCGGGAAGGGAGAGAGTCGCTCGCCGAACATCTCGCCGTGGTCGCTGGTCACGACCGATTTTCCACCCAGTTCTTCGGTGAGCGTTTCGGCGTGGTGCCACACGTACTCGAGGTTTTCGCGGTACAGCGACCACACCTCCTCGCGTTCGATTTCTCCCGCTGCTAGCGGGCGGCCGGGATGGATGTCCGGAACGGCGTCCTTTCGACTTCCGTCCGGATTTCCGACGAACGGGGCGTGGGGCTGGAAATAGTGGACGATCAGTCGCTTGTCGGGGTACTGCTCGGCTGCTTCCAGCGCCGCCTCGTTGACTCGTTCGGCGGGTACCGTCTCGCCAAATGTCATCCCAAGCTCATTGAGCACTTCAACCTCGGCCAGTTCCTCCTGTTCAATGTCGAAGTCCTCTAGCCAGATGTTCACGATGTCGTGAAATGCGTCGGGAGCGATTTTCGACACCCATGGATTCCCACTGACGTACACGGTATCGCCGAACGTCTCGCCGGCGAAATTCTCCTCCATCCACTCCGGTGTCGCCGACGCTTGCGACCTAACGACCTCGTACGCGTCGAACTTGTCGAGATCGATTGTCGCCTCGAACAGATCCGAGCGGCAGGCGTCCAGCACCAGCAGATTGTCCCAGTCACGGGCCATCACGTCGATTCCGGGGTCCTCCTCCAAGGACTCCTGAATCGGCCCAACGATGCGGTTTTGGAACCGCATTCGCCACCAGTACGTGTCGTGGTAGTTATTGCGTATCTCGCTTATTATGTATTTGATGTTTTTGCCGAACATTCTCAACACAGTATTCCTTGGCCTAAGAGTGACACGGTGATGCTATAATTGTCTTCTGCATTCTCCGAAGGTCAGCGACGGTTTTCGAGACCCTCATTTATAGATATTCGGATATTGATGTATGACTGGACTGTTCAACGACCTCTTCAATGACTGCTCCGATACGCCGACGAAACTCTTCGACGTCGTAGTCCGCGGCCGTCTGCTGAATCTCATTTCGAGTCATCGTAACGCCTTCTGACTCAAACGTTCGCACGGCGTCGGGAAGATCCCCTCTTTCGTAGAGAACCCCGTTTTTCCCGTTTATTATTTGGTAGGATGTGTACCCATCGTCGACACCAAGAACTGCCGTACCGCTGGCGAGCGCCTCCGCAGACGAAATCCCGAATTGTTCGACTCCTGAGTTCAGAATGTAACCACGACACGACCCGAGGAGGTCGTACTTTCTTTCCTCGCTGACCCAGCCCAGAATCTCTACGTTATCACCCGCGATACCTCGCAATCGATCCTCGATTGGGCCAGTCCCCGCCACCTTAAGTTTTCGGTTTGGCAGCTCTGTTGTAAACATCTGGACCAACTCTTCGACCCCTTTATCACCAGTTAGTCTGGAAACAGTAAGGTAGTACTCTTGTTGATCACGCTTGCTGTACTTTGATACGTCGATCGGCGGGTACGCGATAGCCGGTTTAATCCCGAAGTAACGGTTTAGCTCTTGAGCTGTGATCTCGGAGTTTGCGATATACGCATCGGCGTACCGGATTGTATGAGTTCGCAGTACGCGACTGACCAATCCAATTAGCCTATTGGTTCTAAATTTCGATAACTCTGAGAAGCTCCGGTAGGCGAGTTCCGGCGCTGAGTGCGCGTATCGGATCAGATTCTGTTCAGGTGGTGGCGTATACCAGTCGAAACTACTAGCAGACTGAATAACGATGTCGAAATCGGTTAATTCGGGAACGTGCTGAAATTCCCAAAGAGTATATAAGTTCCTCACGAGAGAGGATTCACCTGCAAGTTTGCCCGTGATTGATTTGTCATCACGGATGACATGACACTCTATGTCGGTGCTGACGTGTTCAGTTACGCCCGACCGGCAGAACCCGATATAGAGCGGGGCGTCGAAGGTTCGAGCGATTTCTTCCGCGACACGCATACCTCCCCCGTGTTCTAATGCGACACCATGAACGACGGCGACCTGGTCATCATCAGTAAGTCCCTGGCGTGATCTCATTGGTTTCTTTATAACGGAGGGTCAATTATCGTTCCGCAACGACTGTCTTGTGGTCCTTTTCAGGTGTGTCCCCCGGTAAGGCGTCGCACACGGCCGTAATCTCATATCCGTGTTCCACGAGTTTATCTTTAATTTCCTTGCTCGGCGCGCCTGCGAATCCATGCGCTTCGATGATGGCGCGCTCCGGATCAATCGTATCAAGACTTTCGATAATTTTTGTTTCTGCTCCCTCGCAGTCTGTAATCAAAACGTCTGCTTCGGGCAACTCGTCCGGGTCCACGAACCGTGCTCCCTCAAGCTCGCCGAATACATCCACGTTTTCGCCGACGAGCGCGTGAACTACTTCGACGCGCTCCTGCATGCCGTTCAACATGACCGTTTCTTTCGTGACATCATATCGAGAGCGGCTCGCTTCATACGTGGTGACCGTCCCTTCCTTTCCTGCACAGCGGGCTGCCCAGATTGTGGCGACGCCGAACCCACTTCCTATCTCAACGACTAAGTCTCCCGGCTCAACCGTGTTCCGGACGGCACTGATCGTTCCATCTTTCCATTCCGGTTTTGTATCCCGCATATCTAACAGTCGGGGCCACCTGACGGCTACACCGTTGAATGAACCGATCTTACGGGGTAGACGGCTTCGCAGGAGTTTATTGTATGGATACCGGAGCAGGGACCGTAACATGGCCCACACCACTGCTTCAAGTATATTCATGCTTTCGGCATCTCTCCGAAGCAGTGGGGATTGTAACCTCGTTTTGACTTACCAGAATCGATTGCCTCCTTTAACCAAGGGAAATAGAAATACCTGTCTCTGATCATCCGCCCGACGACGTATCAGCACGCTGGTATATGTCGAGTTGCTTTTCGACTACGCCTTCAAATGACCTGTCTGACCTGTACTTACCAACTCTTTCTTTCAGTTCTCTCGACCGCTCGTCGCTCTCGACGATCGTTCGCACGATCGAGGCCGCTCGGTCGATGTCGTTGAAGTCGACAACCTCTACGGCGTCCCAGTTGTCCGACAATCGCTCGAAGTACGGTTCATCGCTCCCGACGACTGGCCGCTCGTAGGCCGCACACCAGTTGAAGATGCCGCTCTGCGTGACCTCGCGGTAGGGAAGCACCACGAGGTCCGCAGCAATAAAGGCCGCGTGGAAGCGACGGTCGGACAGCACGCCCGTCATCTGGACGTTCTCCGGGATCTCGCGTCGTATCTCCTCGAAGTACTCATCGGCGCCCTGGCTCCCGCCGGCGAGGAGAAACGAGTAGTCCTCGAGACGCCGGGCGAGGTCGACGAAGAGATCGCACCCTTTCTCCGGCCGGACGTACCCCGGTTCGACAATCACCGTCTCGTCGGGATCGTAGCCGAACTCGGCTTTGGCGTCCGCTTCGTCCATCGGCTTCGTCTCCGTCGGCACGCCATGTGGCAGCACGGTGACGGACTCGAGCGGAGCGCTCTCGAGGAACTTTTCTTTGCAGTTTTCTGATAGAAACACGGCCTCGTCCGCGATGGCGGCGACCATCCGGTTGTTCAGCGCCACATACGCTCGCTTGAGCGGTCGCAGCGGTGCGCCGACCGTATCGCTGTTCCAGGCGCTGTGGAACGTCACCACGATTCGCTTGTCTCGGAGCGTCGCCAGAACAAACAAGATCGGAAAGAACAACCAACTCATCAGGCTCTTCGGGCCGAAGATTCCATACTCGTGCTGGACGTGAACGGTCGGCGCGTCCGAGAGTCCCGCCTCGAATGCCGCTCTCAGGAACTCGAAGGGGTCGAGCGATCCGAGTTCGACGTAGACTTCGTTCGCATCGAGCGCCTCCGGCATCGCGCGGAGGAGGTCGCCTGTGTAATTGCCGATCCCGCACGATCCGTCGTCGGGGGTCGTGACCATAGTGACGTCGCTCATCTGCTGATACTGTGAAGAACCTCTGTACGCGCTTAGATATTATGCCTCTCGCCGTCAGTTGAATGCTTCACGGAGCTCCTGGTCGACATCCCACGTCCCGTCGCCCTTCCCGGCCAACAGTTTCAGACTCGCCCGGAACAGCGACACCTGTGTGTCGAACAGCGAGTACAGCAACTGGAACGGCCCCAGCGCGTCGCGCGAACCGAGTAAGACGACCGCCGCTAGCGCCGACGGAACAACCAGCCCAACGGGGCCGCCGACGGTCAGAGCCCCAAGAGTCGCGATACCGACCATTCCGGCAATGAGCCACGGAGAAATTATCATGAACCACCAGTTGAACGGCAACACGACGCGTCCATACTTCCCGTACCGTCCCACCATCCCCCGTTGTCGCCACAGGAGCCGTAACAGGCCCATCGCCCGCCGATCTTTTTGCTGACGACGCTTCCCGAACGACGAATGGGCGGCCTCTCGGTACCGTATCGCGGGGTCGAACACTACGCGCCCACCTTCTTTCCGAATCTTCAGCGCGAGCTCCGTGTCGTCGGCGATCGAGTCCTCATCGATCGGTCGGATCGCGTCGCGCTCAAACGCCGAGAATGGTCCATGAAAGATGAACGTCGAGTCGAGGTGGGACTCCAGCGTCTGGATCTTCGACTGCACGTCGCGGTACCCCCGCTCGACCTTGCTGCCGCCCAGCACTTCGGCGTTTCGCCCTGTCACAGCCGCTACGTCCGGATCGGCGAGATTCGCTACCGCTTCCCGAATTGCGTCGGGCGCCACTTTCGAGTCGCAGTCCGTCTTGACGACGACCTCGTTGTCGGCTGCGGCGTACGCCTCGTTGAGCGCGACCGCTAAGCCACGACGCTCGTCTTCGCGCAGTAGCGTCAGTTCCGGCGCGTCCCGGTCCTCGAAGAACGCCTCGATCAGTTCCGGCGTCTCGTCGTCGCTGGAGTCGACCACGACCAGCTCGACTTTCTCCATCGGATAGTCCAGTTCCAGCAGATCTTCGAGTTTCGTCTCGACGATGTCGGCCTCGTTGTACGTCGGCAGCACGACGCTGACCGCCGGTTCGACCGGCTCCTTCTTTGCGGGCGACCCCTCCGGCTTTCGGAGTTCGTAGAGAATAATGTAAATCGCATACGGTAACCCCGTCAGGGCCACCAGCCCGCCGACGATCGCCAGTAGGCGTGTGACACCTCCGCGCAAATTCATAGGCCCGTCTTTCGAGACCGACCCAAAAACTCCATCGGTTAGCCCCTTGGTCTACCTCCCTTCCGCGACCGACATCCCGCACTCCCACTGCTTATACCTTCTCGGACGCTACCACGTTGATATGACAGAGACTGCGGAGCGCGTGGCCGCCGCGTGCCCCTCGTGTTCGCCCGACGTCGAGACGGTCCACGAGTTGCTCAAGGACGGCGGCCAGGCGACGGTGCGATGCACTGAGTGCGACCACGTCCACAAGACGAAAATCGAGCGCGACACCACGGTTCAGCGGAACGTCGTCGTCTCCCAGGAGGGCGAGTCGTTCACCGCGACCGCCGAGCCGCCCGCCGACGAGACCCTGGCGGTCGGCGAGGAGTTCGTCCTCGACACCGACGAGGCGATCATGACCGTCCGGATCACCAGCCTCGAACTCGACACCGGCGGGCGCGTCGAGGAGGCGACCGCCGAGGACGTCGACACGATCTGGACGCGCGCGGTGGGCAACGTCGGCGTCAACGCGACGATCCACCCGAAAGACGGGAAGCGAGACGACACCCGGAGCGTCACACTGCAGGTCCCCGGCGACTACGAGTTCACGGTCGACGCGACCGACGAACTCGGCGAGGAGGAGTTCACCGTCGAGGGGATCTACGTCCGCGACGACGCCGCCGGTTACAACCACGACAAGCTCGATCACCCGGGCGACTCGGCCCCCGCGAAGGACGTCAAGCGGCTGTACGTCCGCGACGAGTCGACGACCGCCTGGTCGGCCTGGTAAGGCGGTCCGCGATCCAGGGAACTCGCTCGAATCGTGCGACTTCCCCGCTCAATCCGACGCCTGCTTCCCATGTTCGGCTCCGACGACAACCCCGACGAATCGTTCGAGCGCCGACGCGACCGGATGGTCGATCGGCTCGCGGAAAGCGGGCGGGTCACCGATCCGGCGACGCTCGATGCCCTCCGCGCGGTACCGCGCCACGAGTTCGTCCCCGAGGGGCGCCGCGGGAACGCCTACGCCGACCGCCCGCTGCCGATCGGCGACGACCAGACGATCAGCGCGCCACACATGGTCGGCATCATGGTCGAGCTGCTCGACGCCGCGCCGGGTGACGACGTGCTCGAAGTCGGCACCGGCTGCGGGTATCACGCCGCGGTGACCGCCGAGGTCGTCGGCTCCGAGCACGTCTACAGCGTCGAGTACAGCGCCGAACTCGCGGAGCGAGCCCGCGAAACGCTCGCAGAGCTCGGCTACGAAGACGTCTCCGTCCGCGTCGGCGACGGGCGCGAAGGCTGGCCAGAGCACGCCCCCTACGACGCGGCGTATCTAACCTGCGCGGCCCGGGAGTTCCCCGACGCCGTCGGCGAGCAGCTGCGCGACGGCGGCGTCGCGCTGGCGCCGATCGGCGCTCGCAGTCAGACGCTACAGCGGTACCGCAAGCGATCCGACGGCGAATTCGACGTCGAGGATCACGGCGGCGTCCGATTCGTACAGATGCGCGGATAGCGTTGGGGTTCGCATAGCGGGATGCTCACTCCCCGAGCGGCCGCGCCGCCCTGCGATTGCAGGCCGGGTGCTCGCGACCGGCCGCGCGATTCTTAACCGTCCGGACCGTCACCTGAAACATGGAACCCGCGGTGCTGCGTGACGACATGGTCGACAGCCTCGAGCACGAGGCCAAGGCGGTCGTCCGTAGCGATCAGGTGAGCGTGGCGATGCGGGAGGTCCCGCGTCACGAGTTCGTCGAGGACGATCGCGGCGCGTACGCCGACACCAGCCACCGGTGTCTCGGGACGCGCGTGCTCGCCCCGAGCACGGCGGCGCGACTGCTCGAGGCGCTGGACGTCGAGGCCGACCACACGGTGCTGATCGTCGGCGCGGGCGTCGGCTACACCGCCGCCGTCGCCGCCGAGATCGCCGGTTCGTGCAACGTCCACGCCCTCGATATCGCACGCTCGCTCGTACTCGAAGCCAGGAGCAACCTCGCGGACGCCGGCTACGGCGAGGTACTGGTCGACCGCCGCGACGGCGCCGACGGGCTGCCCGAGTACGCGCCCTACGACCGGATTCTACTGGAAGCCGCCGCAGTCCGGCCGCCCGACGCCTTGCTCGACCAGCTCGACGACGACGGTCGGCTGGTGATGCCGCAGGGCGCGAGCGAGCAGTCGCTGACCGCGTTCGACGCCGACGGCGAGGCCGAAGAGCTCGGCGGCGTGGCGTTCGCGCCGCTGCTGGTCGACGGCGAGCAGGTCGACGCGGTCGAGCGCAACCGCACGGCTCGCGAGGACCGCGAGCGCGCCCGGCGCGAAGCCCAGTCGCGCCACGGCTGGCAACGGGACTGGATCGACTGGGAGGACCGCTGACTCAGCTGCGACGTCGAACGCTTTGTCTCCAGGCCCCGTCTACCGATCGACGACCAGCACCTCCGTGTTCTGGCGCTTGTCCTGGAAGTCGGTGCCGCTGGGGGGCTTGATGTCGATCTGCAGCGTGCCGCGATCCTGATTCTGGCGGAGCTCGGGGTCGATCCGGACCGACGCGGTGCCGTCCTCGCCGGAGGTACCGGTCGCGATCTCGTCGAGCTGGGCGGAGTCGCCGTCGACGACGACCGTCGCGCCCTCGACCGGCTCGCCGCTCTCGTCGACGACCGTCACCGAGAGCGTTCGCTCGTCGGCGTCGATCACCTCCGCTTCGGGCTGGGCGTCGAGTTCGGTCGCGCCGAGCGTGCCGATGCCGCCCAGCATCGACATCATGATGCTGAGACTCGCAACGCCGACGACGATCGCGATCACGAGCCTGATCGGCAACCCCTCGATGGCCCTGTCGTCCGACAGGAACGCCTCGTACGTTGGCATGGGGGCTCTCGCCGCGGCATCCGGTATAAACGGTCGGACTGGACGCAGATCGTCGTCGGGGCAAACGGCCCGTCACCGCGGCAAACGGTCCGTCACCACGGTACACGGCTCGTCCCGGGGTGGCTCAGTCTCGTCGGCCAGGTCACGACACCCCAGTTCGATCTCCTCTGCAGTGTGTCTATCACGGCGTTCTCCTACAGGGCGTCGAGGCGGACGCCGAGAGCGGTCGCCCGTTCGGCGACGGCGTCCAGCGCCGCGGCGTCGACGCGCCGAACCTCGGAGAGCCATCCCTCGCGTTCGGATGCCACGGCGCCCGCGGCCTCGACGAACCGCTCGCGCTCGACGCGGGGCATCGCGGCGCCCGCGACGAGCACCGGTCGCGGGAGCTCGCCCGCGCTCGCGATCGGTCGCAGGCCGGCGCGATCGGCCGCCGTCGCCGTCGTACCGATCGCCGCAACCTCGTCCGCCACCGCGGTGGCGCTTCCGCTGTCGACCCACCGGACCCCGAACTCGTCGTCGAGGGCGACGCCCCGGCCGAGTGTCTCCTCGATCGTCCCGAGCGGGTACAGCGAGTCGATGCCACAGAGCGGGTCGCCGAACGCGACGCGTCGGTCCCGCAGGTCCTCGATCCCGCGGACGTCGTCACGGGCAGTCGCGAGGACGCTCTCGACGCGTTGGCCGTCGCCGCGATCGATCCGGCCGTCGGCCGCCTGCGCCAGGACGGTGCCGATGCCCGCGCGCTCGGCCAGCAGCGCCGCGAGCGGGTCCAGCTCCGCCGCCGCGGCGCGCCCCTCGACGAGCCCCGAGAGCGCGACCGTCGGCGTCGGGACGCGCTTGACGGCCAGTTCCGGATCGTCGCCCACGGTTCGGCGTCCGGAGGCCGCGGCGGCCGTGCCGGACCCCGATTCGCTTGCTTCTGCCGTCCCGACGTCCGCCAGCCGCGTCGACGCCGGCGTCCGGAGCATCGTGAAGGGACGGTTCCACGGGCCGGCCCAGCGCTCGGCGTCGACCGCGCCGAGCACGCCCAGCGCGCCGATCGAGCGCAGCACCGTCCGGCGAGACGCCTGAAGTGATGCCGGCTCGGTGTTGTCGTCGGGCGGCACGCTCACTCACCTCCCCGTTCGTCGACGAGCGGAGCGGCGGCGAGTCGGCGCTCGGCCCACTCGGTCACCTTGCGGCCGACCTGATTCCCGCCGGCGCCGTGGAGGCGTACGTCGACGGCGGCCGTCGGCGTCTCGACGGGGACGAAGTGGATCGTCGTGCCCTCGGGCCCCACCTCAACGAGCAGGTACGCGCGCGGGTACGAGCACAGCGCGGGCGCGATCACCTCGCGGACGCCGCGCTCGCGGCTCGTCGCCGGCAGGTGGTGATGGCCCGAGAAAACCAGCGGGACGTCGTGGCCGGCGAGCACGTCGAGCGTCGCGTCGGCGTCGCGCAGCGTGAAGTGGCTTCTGGAGAACTGTTCGTGCTCCGGCAACGCCATCACCGGATGATGGCCGAGCACGATCGGTGTCTCCGCGTCGTCCAGCGCGTCGTCGAGCCACCGGCGCTGGCGCGCTCCGACCGCGCCGTCGTGGGATGTTCGAAGGCGACCGTGAGGATGGGTCGCGGTGTTCAGGGTAACGACGTCGACGCCGCCGAACGACCGCCGGGCGGGCAGTCCGTCCTCGCAGAAGCGCTCGGCGAACGCCTCGACGGGAATCACCCGGTGGTCGAGTTCTGCTTTCGGAACGTCGTGGTTGCCGGGAATCGTCGCAGTCGGCGCGTTCAGGCGCTCGATCAACTGCTCGTATCGGTCGAAGTTTCGACCCTCGCCGTCCTTCGTGAGATCGCCCGCGACGAGCGCGGCGTCGACGCCACGGTCGTTCACGTCCGCGATCGCGCGTTCGAGCGCCGTTTCGGTGCGGTGAAGCGCCTTCCACGATCCTTCGGCGCGCGTCGCGAGGTGGGCGTCGGCCAGCACGGCCAGCCGGACCGGCTCGTCGACGTGCGGACGCTCGAACCGCGCCAGCACCGACTGGTCGAGGGGCGCGATCGTCTCGGGGGACCGATCCAGTTCGTTCATCGTCTCGCGTCCGGGCAAGTGCGCGCTGCGGATAGTGGGACCCGCGTCGCTCGTCTACCGACCGTTACCGTTTCCATGACAAAAAACGACGCCCCGAGGCCCGGAGCCTCAGAACTGCGTCCCCTCGACTTCGATGTCGTACTCCGCGATGTCCTCCGAACTCTCGAGGATCAGCGCCTCGAACTGCCAGGAATCGCCGCCGTCGAGGTCCGACGTGATGTCGATGTACTGGTCGAGCTGGTTCCCGTCGGCGTCGTACACCGTCACCTGCACTTCGACGCTGTCGTAGGTCTCATCGCCGGTGTTCTCGACTACACCTTCGACGTACACCTCCTCGAACACGTCCCCCTCGGCGACGAACTCGTGTTCGGTGATCTCTAGATCTCCGTCTTCGAGCTGCTCGTCGCCGACGCTCACGGCGCCGTCCCCGCCGGAACCGTCTTCGCCGCTGCCGTCCCCTCCGGAGTCTTCCTCGGCCGTCTCGGCGAACTCGATCTGCATGGCCATACTCTCGTCGGCGAGATCGTTCCAGCTCACCGCGCCCGCCTCGGCGACGTTCTCCGGGTCGAGCGCATCGTCGTCCAGCACGGTCGCGGCAGTGAACTCCGGGCCGCGCTGCGCGGGGTACGTTTCCTCCCCGAAGTTTGCCTCGCCGCCGTCGACGACGATCCGGCCGACCATTCCAAAGATCTCGTGGGGCGCACAGAGGACGTCGTAGACGCCGGGTTCGTCGAAGCGGTAGAGCCAGAACGTCTCGGCGCCCAGAACCGGCGACGAGAACGGCGGAACGCCCTCGGGCACGCGGCGCTGGCGTCCGAGCGCCGGGTGGTAGGCCGTCACCGTGTGGTCGGGCGACGCGAGCGTGAACCGGACGACGTCGCCGGACTCGACGGCCAGCCCCGTCGGCTCGAAGACGAACTCGGGGAGCTCCTCGGCGCTTTCGGGCGGCTGTGGCGCTCCGTTGCCGTCTGGTCCACTCCCACCCGCTCCACCGTTGCCGCCACTGCTTCCCTCCCCGCTACCTCCGTTGTCGTCACCGTTGCTGCTTCCCGCTCCGCCGCCCGTCCGCGTCTCCAGGGCGACCTCGTGGTCCGGCTGGAGATCGTTTGGGAGCGAGTCTCCACTGTCGCCGGCCAGTCCGGAGTACCCCAGCGTCGGGTGAATGCAGTCCGGGAGCGCACACTCCTGTCCGCCGCCGTTCTCTCCACCGCCGCCGCCGGACTGGGTCGCGAGCGCGCCCGTTGCTCCCGTTCCGAGTGCCGATGCGGCGCCGACCGTCCGTAGCAGGTTGCGTCGCTGCATGATCGGGTGCACGACGCCTCTCCAGTTAGTTGCAGACGACCGTTCGAGAGTAGCGTCCCTCTCACGTCGTGCAAATACGGTTCGGTATTCGGAGAGGACGCCGCGACGCCGGGGTAAGTTTCGCCGCGCCGACGCCGCGATCGCCGGCCGCGTCCGGCGGTACCCGCGAGTACTGTTTGTCGCGAAAGGCGAAGGTTGTGACAAACGGTAACAAACACCAGTCATGACGTCAGGACCGACGCCCCGTCCGAAAGGACAGATCCAGCGTCGACGCGCTGTGGGTCAGCGCACCCATCGAGATCACGTCGACGCCCGTCGCGGCGTACTCGGGCACCGTCTCGACGGTGATGCCGCCCGACGCCTCCGCGAGGACGTCCGGGTCGGTCTCGCGGAGCAGGTCGACGGCCTCGCGCGTCTCGGCGGGCGTCATGTTGTCCAGCAGGACGACGTCGGCCCCCGCGTCGGCGGCCCGCGGCGCGTCCTCGGGCGATTCGACCTCGACGTCGATCTTCGTGGCGAACGACGCTTTCTCGCGGAAGTGCGTGACGGCCTCCTCCAGTCCCATCTCGGCGACGTGGTTGTCCTTCACCATCACCATGTGGGAGAGGTCGAGCCGGTGGGTGTCGCCGCCGCCGGCGACGACCGCGCGCTTCTCGACGCCGCGCAGGCCCGGCGTGGTCTTTCGCGTGGCGGCGATCGCCACGTCGTCGGACTCGGATCTGGCGGCGTCGACCGCCGCGCGCGTCTTCGTCGCGACGCCGGCGGCGTGGCCGGCGACGTTCACCGCGACGCGCTCGGCGCGCAGCACATCCCGAGACTCGCCCTCGACCCGGAGCACGGCGTCGCCCGGCTCGACTCGGTCGCCGTCGGCGACTGCCTTGACGACGTCGACGCCGAGGTACTCGAAGACGGCCGTCGCCGCCTCGACGCCCGCAAGGACGCCCGGTTCCTTCGTGACGAGCCGGCCGGTCGTCTCGTCGGGGACGTCGTTGGTCACGTCGTGGTGGCCCAGGTCCTCGCGCAGCCAGCGCTCGACTTGGCGGTCGGTGACGGGCATCTCAGTCGTCCGCCGGTTCGGCGTCGGGTTCGTTCGGCGCCTCGCCGTCGGCGTCCACGAGGTAGTGACAGCCGACCGACTCGGGGTTCTCGGCGGCCGCCCGCGCGATCAGCAGCGCGGTGACGCTGGCGTTGCGAAGCTCGTAGAGGTCCCTGGCCGTTCGCGTCCGGACGTAGGCGTCGACCTCGCCCTTGAGCCGCCGGAGCACGGCGGCCGCGCGGCGGAGCCTCTCGGGATCCCGCCGGAGACCGACGCGCTCGTCCATCACCCGGCGCAGGCGCGTGAACTTCTCGCCGGCGAACCGATCGGGGAGCGCGGGATCGCTGTCGAGCAGGTCGGGCACCTCGATCGGTTCGGGGTCGGCGCCGACCGCTTCCTCGCCCGCCCGCAGCCCCCAGACCAGCCCTTCGAGCAGGCTGGTGCTGGCCAGCCGGTTGGCGCCGTGGACGCCGGTGCGCGCGCACTCGCCGACCGCGAACAGGCGATCCAGGCTCGTCCGGCCGCGGTCGTCGACGTCGACGCCGCCACAGAGGAAGTGCTCGCAGGGCGCGACCGGGATCCCCTCGCTCCAGTCGACCCCGCGATCCTCGCACTCCGCGGCGAGGTCGGGAAACTCGCGCTCGAAGTCGAGCGGGCTCACGTCCAGCACAACCTCTCCGGTCGCCTCGCGTTCCTCCTGAACGGCGCGGGCGACGACGTCGCGCGGGGCGAGTTCGGCGTCCTCGTGGTACTCGGGCATGAACCGCTCGCCTGCGCCGTTCCGCAGCAGGGCGCCCTCACCGCGGACGGCCTCGCTGATCAGGAACGTTGTCGCGCGCTCGCTCGCGTCGCCGTCCCCGCCCGCGGCGTCGCCGCGCTCGGCACCGGTGTCGGGATCGAACGCGGTCGGGTGGAACTGCACGTACTCCATGTCCGCGACGTCGGCGCCCGCCAGCGCGGCCATCGCGACGCCGTCGCCGGTCGCGCCCGCCGGGTTCGTCGAGCGGGGGAACAGCGAGCCGACGCCGCCGGTCGCGAGGATCGTCGCGCCGGCGAAGGCGGGGTGGCCCGTCGGCGCGCGCTCGCCCGCCGGCGTCCGGTCGAGCTGGACGCCGTGGACGCGCCCCTCGTGGGCGATCAGGTCGAGCGCGGCGGTATCTTCGAGAATCGTCACGCGCTCGTGGTCGTCGAGATACTGCAGGAACGGCCGGAGGATGTGGGTTCCCGTCGAGGCGTCGACGTGGAGGATCCGCTCCTCGGAGTGGGCGGCCTCGCGCGCGAAGTCGAACTTCCGGTCCTCGGCGCCGTCTCCGGTCTCCGCGTCGGCGTTATCGTCGTCCTCGGTCGCCGCGTCGGCGTCCTCGCCGTTCGTGTCGAAGCCGACGTCGAGCGTGTCGAGCAGTACGTCTCGCACCGCGTCGTTGGCGTCCTCGACGAGCACGTCGACCGCCTCCGGATCGGCGGTGCCGGCGCTGGCCTCGATCACGTCGCGCTTGAACTGCTCGGGGTCGTCGCGCGAGGTCGCGATGCCGCCCTGAGCCCAGTCCGTACTGGCGTCCTCGGGACGCTCGGCTTTCGTTGCGACGAGCACGTCGGCGCCCTCGCGCGCGGCGGCGAGCGCGGCCGAACAGCCCGCGATGCCGCTCCCGACGACGAGCACGTCCGCGGTGAGGTGGTCCTCGCTCATCGGTCAGCCCTGTAGCTCCAGCATGCGGTCCATCGCCACCTCGGCGAGTTCCTTTTCGCGGGGCGCGACCTCGATCACGTTGCGCTCGCGGCCCGCGACGAGCTCTTCGAGCACCCAGGTCAGGTAGTTCGGGTCGATCTGGCGCATCGCGTTGCAGTCCATGCAGGCGTCGCCACAGAGCGGCAGCACCTCCACCTCGGGGTGCCAGCGGTCGAGGTGGTTCGCGAGGTGGATCTCGGTGCCGATCGCCCACTGGTCGCCCGGATCGGCCTCCTCGACGACCTCGCAGATCGTGCTGGTCGAGCCGACCACGTCCGCCGCCTCGACGACCTCGCGGCGACACTCCGGATGGACGACGACGTTCGCGTCGGGATGCTTCTCGCGGATGTCCTCGATGTGACTCTCGCGGAAGCGCTCGTGGACCTGGCAGTAGCCGTCCCAGAGGATGATGTCGGACTCGGCGACCTCCGCAGCGTCCTTGCCTTCGGGATCCCAGGGGTCCCAGTCGGCGGTCTCGTCTTCGAGCCCGAGCCGGTGGGCGGTGTTCTCGCCGAGGTGCTTGTCCGGAAGGAACAGCACCTTGTCGCCCTTCTCCAGCGCCCAGTCGAACACGAGATGCGCGTTAGAGGAGGTACAGACCGCGCCGCCGTGCTCGGCGGTGAACGCCTTGAGGTCTGCGTAGGAGTTCATGTACGTGATCGGAATAATATCGGCGTCGGGCGCGGCGTCGGTGATCTCGGCCCACGCGGCGTCGACCTGCAGCGCCTCGGCCATCCCGGCCATCGGGCAGGACGCCTCCATGCTCGGGAGGATCACGGTCTGGGAGTCGTCGGTGATGATGTCGGCGCTCTCGGCCATGAACGTCACCCCGCCGAAGATCACGTACTCGGCGTCGGCGTTCGCGGCCTCCTTCGAGAGCTGGTAGGAGTCGCCGATGAAGTCGGCGTGCTCGACGATCTCCCGGCGCTGGTAGTTGTGCCCGAGGATCACGACGTCGTCGCCGAGCGCGTCGAGCGCCGCTTCGATGCGCTCCGAACGCTCGGCCTCGTCCAGCTCCCGGTACTGTTCGGGCAGCTGTTCGAGGTTGTCGTACTTGAAGAGGCTGAGGTCGGTTTCGATGTCTGCTGTTTCCATTCGTGCCACGGTGGGACACCAGTGATTGCTAGCGACTTCAGAGTACAGTATTGAAAAGATTTTGTTTTCAACACGCCTGTGGCGCCACTCGGAGCTAACGAACGGAGTATTCACGGAAGATACCTGACTGTGGTTGGCGGCTGCGACGCTCGGGTTCGACGAGCTACTGTAGCGTCCCCAGAATCGTGTAGGCCGCGACGACGCCCCCGACGCCGGCGAGGATCGCGGTGATCGCCGCTCGGGCGTAGACGTTCCTCCACGCCACTCGCTCGTACAGCCTGTCGACGACGTACTTGATGCCTGCGGCGCACAGGAGGACCAGTCCGCCCGTTACTGTGATATCGACCACTCCGAAGGGCATACTTCCTCTTGGATCGGGCTGTATAAAAAACGACGCTGGGGCTGAGCGCTACCCGCCGTAGACCACGTCGCCGTCGACGACGGTTAGCGCGACGCCGATCTCGTCGATCGCCTCGGAGTGCTCCCACGGCGAGCGTTCCAGCGCGACTAGATCGGCCGTCTTGCCGACTTCGATCGTCCCCAGCCTGTCCTCGTCGCCCGCCGCGAACGCGCCGCCGTAGGTGTAGGCTCGCAGCGCTTCCGTCACCGAGATGCGCTGGGCGTCGGTCGGCGCGTTCACCGCCTGATCGACGCCGTAGAGGGGGTCCATCGGCATACAGTCGCTCCCGAACGCCACCGGGACGCCGGCGTCGAGCCAGCGCCGGAACCGGTCGGCCCGCTTGCGCCGCTCGACGCCGAGGCGGCGGTCGTACAGCCCGCCCTCGCCGGCCCACTGGAGGAAGTTCGGCTGGGCCGAGGCGACGACGCCCGCAGCGGCCATCCGGTCGATCTGCTCGTCGTCGGCCAGTTCGGCGTGCTCGATCCGGTAACGCCGGTTCGGATCCTCCAGGGCGGCGTCGGCGTTCTCGAAGGCGTCCAGCGCGGCGTCGATGGCGGCGTCGCCGATCGCGTGGGCGGCGACCGGGAAGTCGGACGCTGCGGCGTCCGCGACGATTTCCCGTAGCTCGTCCGGTTCGATCACCCACTGGCCATGCTCCTCCGGGTTGTCGTCGTACGGCTCGCCCAGCCTGGCGGTGTGGCTGCCGATCGCGCCGTCGGTGTAGCTCTTGATCGCGCCCGTCCGGACGAACTCGCTGCCGGCGCCGGGCGCGAGGCCGGCCTCCGAGACGGCGTCGAGGTGGTCCGCCCAGTAGTTGAGTCGGACGCGCAGGCGCAGGCAGTCCTCCCGATCCAGCGCGCGGTAGGCCCACGGCAGAGTCGTGTTCCGCACCATGTCGTGGACGCCGGTGACGCCGAGCCGGTGGGCGCGCTCCTGGGCGGCGACCAGCAGCTCGCGGGCGTCCTCACGATCGGGCGCGACGTGCTCCCAGAGCACGTCCAGCGCGTCCTCGACGATCACGCCAGTCGGATCGCCGCTCTCGGTGCGGACGTCGCTCTCGGGGAGGTCGTCGCGAAGTCGCTCCAGCGCTGCCCCGTTCAGCGAGGCGCTGTGGACGTCGATCCGGAAGACGGCGACGGGTCGGTCTTCGCTTACGGCGTCGAGATCCTCGCGGGTGAGGGGGCGGTCGGCGTCCCACGCGCTCTCGTCGTACCGGAACCCGACCACCCAGTCGTCCGACGGGCTGTCGGCATCCTCGCTTTCGGCGTCGAGCTCGGCGGCGTGGTCTCGGAGCGCATCCAGACATTCGCCGCGACTCTCGATCCCCCAGAGGTCGGCGTGTAGCTCGTACTGGCCGAGCAACTGGACGTGCGTGTGGGCATCGATGAACCCCGGCAGCACGACGCCGCCGTCGAGCTCGATAACGTCCGTCTCGACGCCCTCGAGGAATCGCACCTCGTACTCCGGTCCGACGCGGACGATCTCACCGTCACGGACCGCGACGGCCTCGGCGGTTCGGTCGGGATCTGTCAGCGCGTGCACCTCCGCTCCGGTCAGGAGCAGGTCGGCGGCCTCGGTCATGGGAAAGCCGGCGCGCGGCATCGGCAAAACGGTTGGGGGAGCGCCGTTCTATCGCGGCACGGCTCGTCGGCGGCGCGACGCCGATGCGGAATCCTTTCGACGCGGGACCGCCTACGTCCGCACATGTTCACCGGCATCGTCGAGGAGACCGGCGAGGTCGTCGGTCGCACCGAGACCGACGAGGGCGTCCGGCTGCGGATCGCGGGCGACGAGACGACCGCGGACCTGGAACACGGCCAGAGCGTCAGCGTCAGCGGCGCCTGTCTGACAGTCGAGGAATCTCGGGATGGATGGTTCGAGACGTTCCTCGCCGCCGAGACGATCGCGAAGACCTACCTCGGGGAGCTCGCGGAGGGCGACCGGGTCAATCTCGAACGCGCGATGCCGGCCGACGGCCGCTTCGACGGCCACGTCGTCCTAGGCCACGTCGACGCCACCGCCGAGGTCCGGGACGTGCGCCGCGTCGGCGACGACTGGGAGTTCGAGTTCGATCTGCCCGAGAAGTTCGCGCCCTACGTCGTCGAGAAAGGGTCGATCACGCTCGACGGCATCAGCCTCACCGTCGCCGAGCGCACCGAGGAGGCGATCACCGTCGCGATCATCCCGACGACCTACGAGCTGACGACGCTCTCGGAGAAGGAGCCGGGCGATCCGGTCCACCTGGAAGTCGACGTGATCGCGAAGTACGCCGAGCAGCTGCTCGACGGCTATCGGTAACGCGTCCGCGCCTACTCACGCGTCGCTGGTGCCCCCGACCGACCTCACACCATCGACGACTGCGTAGAGCATTCCTCCGATCCCGACGTACAGGCCCAGGTGAAAGTACACCGGCGAGCCCATCGTGTACTCGTGGGTGACGGTCGCCAACCCGTAGAGAACGAGGACGATCGCGAACAGTTCGACGAGCATCGCCTTCTGGACCGACATATCGTACGCGCCGTAGTCCAGCGCGAAAATTCTGGTGGAGGGCCCCTCGCGCTGACGCCGATGTTCCGGCCGATCCCGAGCCCGATCCGCAGTACCGTTAAAACTCCCAGTCGTCGAGCGAGTCCTCCTCGTCGTCTTCGTCGTCCTCGTCCGGCTGTGACGCCGCCGTCCGGTCGGCGTCCACGAACTCTCGCGCGTCGTCCGACTCCGAGGAGTCGGCGCTATCGTCGTCAGACGCCGGGTCAGATACCTTCCCCTCGGCTCCGGAGCCGACGGCATCGGCCGTCCCGCGACCGGAGTCTGTCGCCGTCGCGCCGGCGCCGCCGTTCGAGCGGGCGCCGGTCGTCCGGACGTCGTCCGATCGGTTGCCGGCGGATCCCGCTGCGGCGGCGTCGCCGTCCGCGCCGCGAGCGCCGAGACCGGGGCGATCCGGATCGGTCGCCGGATCGAACTCCGTCAGTTCGGGCAGCGGAACCCGATCGTCCCACCGCTCGGCCTCGACCGCGCGGTAGGTGTCGCGGTAGTTCCGGATCTTTCGGTAGAGGTAGTAGCCCGCCAGCGCGTCGAACGGCAGGATAAAGGCCATCGTCGCGCCCAGCGGCGACAGCGACGTCGACTGGTAGACCAGTCCGGGAACGATCGACGCGCCGACGTTGTACGTCCCGTGGAGCACGGCCGCGATCAGCAGCCCCTTCAACACCAGCGGCACGGCGTACTCGCGGTTGAACTTCGCCAGTCCGAGGTAGAAGCCGGCGACGCCCGAGTAGATCACGTGACCGGGGCCGGCCAGCGCCCGCGCGGCGGTGATCCCGTCGGCCGCGGCGATCGTCCCCAGCGCGGTGGTCGCGGGCTCTAACGCGCGCGTGATGTACAGCGCGTTCTCGATCGTCGCGAAGCCGAGCCCGGCGACGGCGCCGTACACCGCGCCGTCGATCACGGCGTCGAACCGGTCGCTCCGGTAGGCGTGGAGCCGCACCGCCACCAGCTTGGCCGTCTCCTCGACCGGCCCGACGACGAGGTAGTAAAACAGGATCGTCCCGACGCCGAACGCGCTTTCGCGGACGCCCAGTACGATACCGCCGAGTTCGTTGAGGATCGCGACGAACCCCGCCAGCAGCATGATCAGCAGGAACGTCACCGCGAGTAGCCCGATCGGCTCGCCGGTCGTCACGTCGGTGCGCCAGACGTAGCCCGCGAGCGCGAGCGCCGGCACGACCGACAGCACGACCAGCGCGGTCACGACGGGATCGGTGACGGCGTCGAGGTTCCCGACGTGGAACTCCGCGAGTAGCACCCACACGGAGAGCGCGGCCACCGAGAGGCCGATCAGTCCGGCGACGGCGTAGACGAGTAGCTGGGCGATCCGGCGGACGCCGCCGTCGATACCCACGACGAACCGGTCGAGCCGGGAGCGCGGTTCCCACGACGATACTTCGTAGAGGTCTCGCTCCTCTCCGGCAGCCTGCTGCACTGGGTCCCGGCCCGACGACATATCTCGACCATAGGACGGCCCGCGGTTAGGTTTTGCCCAACGCGGTGAGAGGAACGTTACGGCGGCAGAAGAAAACGATCCGACGGAGAACCGCTGCGTTGCTGCGAGGTTACGACTCCCGCTGGTACTTGTTCCGGATGAGGATCGCGCTGGCGTTCATCAGGAGCAACACCGTCAGCAGCGTCACGACGCCCGCGGCCATCACGCCGTACTGGAACTCCTGTTGGGGCATCCCGACCCACGCGTAGATCTGGCGCGGCATCGCGGAGAAGCGGTCGAACAGCCCGCTGGGCGGCGAGTACACCGACGCGGCGGCGCCGATCATCAGCAGCGGCGCGGTCTCGCCGATCGCGCGACCCAGTGCGAGGATCGTCCCGGTCAGGATCCCCGGCAGCGCCTCGGGCAGCACGACGTTCTTGGTCGTCTGCCAGCGCGTCGCGCCCATGCCGAACGACGCCTGCCGGCGGGAGTCCGGCACGCCGCGCAGCGCCTCCTGGGCGGAGATGATCACGATCGGGAGGATCAGCAGACCGACGGTGAACCCGCCGACGATGACGGTCCCCATCCCGAGGTTCATGATCTGGACGAACACCGCCAGTCCGAGCAGGCCGTAGACGACCGAGGGGACGCCCGCGAGGTTGCCGATGTTGATCTCGATGAACCGCACGAGCTTGTTGTCCGGCGCGTACTCCTCGAGGTAGATCGCGGCCCCGACGCCGATCGGCAGCGCCGACAGCGCGATCACGCCCATCATCATCACCGAACCGATGATCGCAGGGTACAGACCCGCTTCATCGGCGAACCGCGACGTCGCGTTTGTCAGGAAGCCCCAGTCGAGCCACGGTGCCGTGTTGGGTTGGCCGATGGCGAAGGCGTCCATCACGACGTACAGCAGCAGGATCATCACCATCCCGATGCCGAACAGGGTGGCCCCGAGACAGGCCCACGCGAACAGCCGTCCCCTGATCGCGCCGGTCTCGCTTCCGTCCCCGAACCAATCCGTGTCGGAGGATTCGGTCGCCATCAGGCTGTCACCTCGGCGTCGAGCGTCGTCTCGTAGCGTGTTTCGATCATTTGTACTCCTCCCTGTAGCGCATCTCGATGAGGGTGCTCGCCAGGTTCAGCGCGAACGTCATCGCGAACAGCGTAATGCCGATCGCGAACATCGCTTTGTACTGGGTCGCGTCGGCCGATATCTCGCCGGTAACGAGTTTGACCATCGCGACGGTCATCGTCTCGATCGAGGAGACGACGACCTCGTCGACGTTGCCGGGGTAGATCATCTTCGCGCTCTGGCCCGCCGCGACGACGACGATCATCGTCTCGCCGATCGCCCGGGAGATCCCGAGGATGAACGACGAGAAGATCCCGGAGACGGCCGCGGGAACGACGACGCCGGTCGACACCTGGAACTTCGTCGCGCCCATGCCGTAGCCGGCCTGACGGAGCTCGTCCGGGACGGCGCTCAGGGCGTCCTCGCTGATCGAGGAGACCATCGGAATGATCATCACGCCGACCATGATCGAGGCCGACAGCGCGTTGAACGTGCTGACCTGAAACAGGTAGTCGTCGATAAACGGCGTGATGTACACCAGCGCGAAGTACCCGTAGACGACCGTCGGAATCCCGGCGAGAATCTCCAGGCCGGGCTTGATGATCGAGCGCATCCGCTCGCTCGCGTACTCGCTGAGGTAGATCGCCGCGGCGAGGCCGACCGGCAGCGCGATGAACGCCGACAGGACGGTGACGAGCAGCGTGTTGAGGATCAGCGGCAACACGCCGTAGCTGTACGGCCTGATCACGGGGCTCCAGTCCGTCCCGGTGAAAAAGTCCACCGGCGACACTCGGGTGAAGAACTCGATCGCGTCGATCCCGAGCGTCAGGATGATCCCGCCCGTGACGAGGATCGACAGGGCCGCACAACCGAAAAGCACCGCCCTGATGGCGCTTTCCTTGAGCGACCGGCGGGAGCCGTCCGTGGTTAGTGTGGGCTGTTCTCCGGACATGAATATAGGTCTACTGTGGGTGGGGGGTTAGTTACCGTCTTCGGAAGCGAATCGGTCAGGCCGACTCGTTGCCGCTGGACGTGTTCCCGCTCGACTGATTGCCCGACCCTGCGTCGTCGCCGCTGACGATCGATTCGAACTTGTCGAGGTTCCGCTGCTGGATCTCGTCGCTGGCCGGGACGTACCCGATCTCGCTGACGATGTCCTTGGACGACTGGGTGAGGTAGAACTCGACGAACTGTCGGACCGCTTCGTTGTTCTTGATCTCGTCCCGGTTGACGTAGATGAACAGCGGTCGTGCCAGCGGGTACGAGCCGTCCCGTGCGTTCTCGAGGCTCGGTTTGACGCAGCCGTCCCCGGCGTCGATCTCGAGGGCCTTGAGCGAGTCTTTGTTCTGTTCGTAGTAGGAGTATCCGAAGTACCCGATCGTGTAGGGTGCACCCTGGACGCCCTGAATCAGCGTGTTGTCGTTCTCCGAGGACTGGTAGTTGTCGGTGTGGGAGCGCGCCTCGCCGATGATGTGCTCGGTGAAGTAGTCGAACGTTCCCGACGTCGTCGCGGGACCGTAGCGCTCGAACTCCTCGTCGGGCCACTCCGAGCGAACGTCGCTCCACGTCTGGGCGGGATCTGGCTTCCAGATCTGGCGAAGTTCATCTTCGGTGACACACTCCGCCCAGTCGTTTTCGGTGTTGACCGCGACCGTCAGCGCGTCGCTGGCGACCTGGAACTCGACCGGCTCGACGCCGTTGTCTCGGCAGCGCTGGAGTTCGCTGTCCTTGATCGGTCGCGATGCGCCGTTGATCGCGCTGCTACCGGTACAGAAGTTGTTCTCGAATCCGGCACCCGTCCCCGTCGGGTCGACGGACATTCCGACGTTCGAGTTCGCCTTCTTGAACTCCTCGCCCATCGCGTTCGACACCGGGTACACCGTGCTCGACCCGGAGATCACGACCTCGCCCGAGAGTCCACCGCTGCCGCCGCCCAGGCAGCCGGCGAGTGAGAGCGCCGCCGCGCCGCCGGCCGCGCCCAAGAACTTTCGTCGGGAGACGATCGAACGTTGCGAGTCGGGTCGGTTGCTTGCCATCGAGTGTACCAAGTCGATACCCACTGAAATACCGTTCTAATTTTGCTATAGCCAGGACCATAGATATATATAGATTCTTCGAATCGGACGATATCGGCGACGATAGGTCGATCAACGGCGCTTTAGCGCACGGGGCATGGGGCGTAGACCGGAAACTGCGTCACCATGTATAGAGGTCAGTTCCGTCCGTACCGGCACAGTACGCGTAGTCCGTCGTACGTAGTCTCGTCTCGGTTTCCGTAGTTCGACCGAGTAATACAGACAGGCACCGCTCCGGGGTGGACGTGAACGACGTCGGAAAACTGGACCGTACCGCGAACTCGGTATCGGCGTCGAACGCGAGTCACCCGAACTTGCCGGTGATGTAGTCCTCGACGCGCTGGTGGTCGGGGTTCTCGAAGATCTTCTGGGTGTTATCGAACTCGACGAGTTTGCCGCCGGTGAGGAACACGGCCGTCTTGTCCGAGATGCGTGCGGCCTGCTGCATGTTGTGCGTGACGACGATCACGGTGTAGTCTTCCGCCAGTTCGGCGATCAGGTCCTCGATCTTCGAGGTGGCGACCGGGTCGAGCGCGCTGGCGGGCTCGTCCATCAGGATCACTTCCGGGTCGGCGGCGATCGCCCGCGCGATGCAGAGCCGCTGTTGTTGCCCGCCCGAGAGTTCCAATCCCGACTCGTCGAGCTGGTCTTTCACCTCGTCCCAGAGCGCCGCGCGCTTGAGCGCCCGCTCGACGCGCTCGTCCAGGTTTTCGTCGTCGCCGCGGACGTTCAGCCCGTAGGCGACGTTGTCGTAGATCGACTTCGGGAACGGGTTGGGCTTCTGGAACACCATCCCGATCTTCCGGCGCAGCGCGACGGGATCGACGTCGTCGTCGTAGACGTTTTTCCCTTTGAACAGAAGTTCGCCGTCCATCTGCGCCGAGTCGACCAGATCGTTCATCCGGTTGATACAGCGCAGGAACGTCGACTTTCCGCATCCGGAGGGGCCGATGATCGCAGTGACCTCTCCCTGCGGGATGCCCATCGAGACGGGCTGAAGCGCTTGCACGTCGTCGTAGTGGACGGTGAGTTCGTTGGCTTTGACGACCGGGTTGTCGACGGTCGTGATCGTCGGGTCCGCCTCGTCGCCTACCGCCGCCTCGGCGACGGAGTCGGACCCCGTTTCCACCTCGCTCTCTGTCTCCGTCTCTATCTCGGGTGCTGTCGTATCGCCGATTGAGTCACTCATTGATCGCTCACTGAAGTTCGGGGGCTGTGGCCGGCACGGGCCGCGGACGGTCCGATCGGACGCCGCCGTTCGGGGGCGAAGACGGCGCGGACTCTTGCCATCGTGGTAAGGACGGGTACGAGGGTGTAAATACGCTTCTATGATCGGAATATAGTAGTATATAGACGTTGCAGGGCGCTTCGTAAAGATCTATAACGTCGGGTATTACGGATACCTCCATCGAGCGGTTTCGAGGTATCTCACGGGGATTGCTAATCTATAGATTTGCATGTCTTTATGTAACTCCGACCGATAGCTCTTCGCATGGAAACGCGGAAGGTCCAGCTCACCGGCGGCTCGACGTACACCGTCTCGCTCCCGAAGTCGTGGGCGACCGAGAACGACGTCAGCGCCGGCAGCGAGGTCGAGTTCCACAGCGAGGAGGACTCGCTGCTACTGACGCCAAAGACCGAGACCGAGCGCACCGAGGGGACGCTCGACGTCACCGACCTCGAGGGCGATCGGCTCACGCGCGCCGTGATGACGATGTACGTCAGCGGCTTCGATCGCATCTCGCTGGAGGGTACCAAGATCACCAGCGACCAGCGCCGGGCCATCCGGAGCGCCACTCAGAGCCTCGTCGGCGTCGAAGTCCTGGAGGAAACCAGCGACCGCGTCGTCCTGCAGGACCTGCTGGACTCCTCGGAGCTGTCGATCACCAACGCCGTCACGCGGATGCGCCTGATCGCCGAGTCGATGCTCGAAGACGCCGTCACCGCGCTGGTCGAGAACGACGAGGACCTCGCGCTGGACGTCATCGAGCGCGACGACGACGTCGACCGGCTCTGGTTCGTCGTCTCGCGGATCTTCCGGGCGACGCTGCGCTCGCCGCGGGCGGCCAGGGAACTCGGGCTGCCCCGAGAGGACTGCTTCGACTACCACTCCTCGGCCCGCCAGCTCGAGCGGATCGCCGACCACGCCGCGAAGATCGGCCAGCTGACGCGCAAGCTCGACGAGATCCCCGGGGAGGTCGCCGACGAGATCGAGTCGCTCCACGACGACGCGGCCGAGATCGTCGATCGGGCGATGGACGCGCTGCTGGCCGACGACAGCTCGACGTCGACGGAACTGGCCCACGAGGCACGCGAGTCGATCCTCGACCTCGACGAGCGCACCCGGCACGTCGACGAACTGCTCCGGGAGCTCGATCCCCACGAGGCGCAACTCCTGGGACTGATCGTCGACTCGCTGTCCCGGAGCGCCGACTACGGCGGCAACATCGCGGAAACCGCGCTGCAGAAGGCGGCGCCGCGGCCCTGATCGGCTGACTAGTCGCTCCGTTCCACTGGTCGAAGTAGCGGTGCCGCGCCGGACGTCGTCTGCACCGCGAAGTCGGACGCCCGGTCTCGTTTGGCTGTCCTTACTTTCGATATACCTGCCGTACTCTTTTTACCGATCTGGAATGTGCCCGCTTCGATTCCGGAAGGTAGCTCTCTAACACCCATCTTGTTGCGTATATATACCGTGGTCTCTCCGGTCAGCGTCTCGTGTGGTGTTCCCGGGCGAACCGGGGGCACACGGTGAAAGCATGTCGAAGGAATCCAAACCGAACATCACGCGACGCAACGTGCTCGCTGGCATCGGCGCGTCCGGCGCCGGGCTCGCGCTCGGCGCGCACGGCGTCGCCGCGGGCGAGAAGAACTACGACGACAAGTACGACGTCCCGGTAGCGATCGACTGGCAGGAGGCGTTCCACAAGCACGGCGAGTGGAAGAAGGTCGAGGCGTTCCCGGACGACGACAACAACGGGGTCCAGGACGACGATATCGACTACTGCGACGGGGGCGTGATGAACGACGCCCTGATCGGCGTCGAGAACCCACTCAGCGCCGACCTGCGGACGAACGACGACTACACGAGCTCGGGGGATCCGCTGATCAACTACCACGGCGTCAAACCCGGTTACGGCGGCGAGGTGACGCTCAGTTACCACATCTGCGACGAGCCGGGCAAGCTCAAACTCGAAGCCGACGACGTCAAGGTCGACAAGAAGCTCGCCCACCTGGCCCGGGCGCGCGTCTGGTACGACGAGTTCGACGGCGCGAATAACGGCCACAACGGTAACAACGGCAACAACGGCAATAATAACGGAGACTATACAGACGTAACTGGGGAAGTCGACGAGAATACCTCCCTGATTGACGAGATATACGATACGCGTACGGACGAACCGTTCGACACCGGCAATGCTCGCAACTTCACCTGCGACCAGTACGATAACGAAGAGTATCTCGGTCCGTTCGATGGGGGTGAACTCCAAGGTGAGGAGTACTTCGATGATGACTTCAGTGAGGGTGATATGGTGTCGGGTGCATGCGGCACGATCACGGTCATCAGCCGGGACACAGCAACGGGATCCGTCACGCTCTCCTCAGACGGCCCCGTCCGGCTCGTGAGCGTCAAGGGCGGTAACGAGGGAGAACACGTCTACGTGTTCAGCGAATCTGTCATCCTTGAGGATGCTACCTTTTCAACGCCCACCGGACAGGGGATCAGCAACATCGACATCTGCTGTACGGACAACGGCAACGGGAACGGCAACGGAAACGGCAAGCGCGGCGACAACGTCTACCAGCCTTACGAGCCGATTATCGTCCAGGGATCGCTCAAGAAGGTGCTCCACAAGCTGAAAAAGGGCGTCCACGTCTCCGGCGATCCCTACGTCGCCGGTCCGTTCGACCGCGAGGGGATCCACTACTACGGCTACCCGCGGACCAACACGAGCGACATGAAGACGCCGCCCGCCGAGAAGTACGATCCCGGCTGGATCACTGACGACAACGTCGACGAGTGCGTCGACGACAAGAAGGTCAAGAAGCTCAAGCACCTCGACGACGGCGTCAAGCTGTGTATCGACGGCACCGGCTATGTCGCCCGAAACGAGGAGAACCCGCTTCCGGACCTCTGCATCTACGTCAAGAAGGTCATCACGGGCAAGAAGGGCAAGCCGGTCGGGTTCAAGTGGAAGAGCAACCTGCCGATCTGCCGGATCAATGTCGCCAGCGGCGAGCACACCAAGCTCAACGTCTTCGACCGCGCGACCGAGGGCACGGCGCTGGCGCCGCGGTACGGTCACGACAACAACGACAACTGTGGCTGCGACAACAACAACGGCCACGAGAAGCACGGCCGCCGCCCGATCACCGGCGTCCGATTCGGCGTCTGCGATGATCACGACGAGGACGACTGGTGCATCGAAGATTCCAATACCGGCTACATCGGCTTCGAGTGGTGGCTCCCGAAGCACGCCGGGCTCAAAGGCAAGAAGAAGTTCCAGACGAACTTCGACTTCAAGGCCAAGCCGTGCGACGATAACAACAACTCGACGTAGCGGGAGGACGTCCCGACTCCATTTTTCGACAGCGGCATCGAACTGACCGCGGAGCGCTAACGGTTACGAGTAGAAAGCCCCGCGCTCGGAGACTACCTGGGCGGTTGTCCGTCGCTACCGACCCGCATTCGCCGTTCGTAGACGTAGTGAACGAACGCGGACCCGAGAAACAGGAAGCCGACGATCAACGTGGCGCCGCCCGCCGGCAGTAGCCCGAACGGAAAGGCGCCGACGAGAGTGAGCCCCGCAAACGCGATCGAGAGGCCGCCGAGACCGGCGTAGTATGCGCTCCAGGAGATGTCGTCGTGCGGAACCACGTCGAGGTACACGTCGAGACCGCTCGCCCGATCGGTCAGCTCGACCGTTCCGCGGTCGGCGTCGTACTCGACGATGTCGCAGCTGTCCATCTTCGGCAAGTGGCCCTGCCTGAGCGCGGTGTACACTCGAGCTCGCTCCTTGTAGGTCACCGCCTCGACCGGTTTCTCGTTCTCCCACGCGGCGATCTGACGCGAGAGCGACCGCAGCTCCGCGGAGCCGCCGTTCTGGCGAAGGTAGTGGAGAACGTCTCGACGCCGCTTGCAACTTAGCATCTCGAATGCGACGTCCTGCGAGACCGGCTCAACGGCGTTCTCGCTGCTCTCGTCGATGCTCGGGCCCGCGGCCGTCCCGGTGGTGCCGTCGCCGATCGGTGACGGAATGGTGCTCACGGCCGATCACCGGGCACTCTGCCGGCGCTTCCGTCGGGCCGGCTCCCGAGCGTGACGTTCGTGTACGCTGTGCGGATGCTAGATAGCACGATTCTATCGCGTCGTACCCCACATCATCTGATTGTTATGTGCAGTGTGACTACGGAAAGCTATCGTTAGAAACCAGTATGCTACGCGTACCACAGCGTTCTGGCCCGATTCGGCGAGTCGGACGCCCCCTCGTCTTGACGCCGTCTCGCCGCGTCGAGTTACCGATACTGGTTGAGTCGGCGCTTTAGTCGCCGTGCCGCCTCGCCCGAGGCGCCGGCGAACTGGCCGTCGTCGCCCTCGGTCGTGCGACGGCGCGACTGGTCGTCCTCCCAGGCGAAAATGATCCCGCGAGAGGAGTTAACGACGCCGACGCCGTCGGCCAGGCCGTGCTCGACCGCCGCTTCGGCGTCCCCGCCCTGGCTGCCGACGCCCGGCACAAGGAAGGGGAGATCGGGAACCTGCTCGCGGACCTCTTCGAGCTCGTCGGGCGTCGTCGCGCCGACGACGAGTCCGACGTTGTCGTGTCGGTTCCAGCCGTCGGCCAGCGCGGCCACCCGCTCGTAGACGAGGTCACCCTCCGCGAGTTCGAGATCCTGAATGTCCGAGCCGCCCGGGTTCGATGTCCGACAGAGAATGAAGACGCCCTTGTCCTCCTTGTCGAGGAACGGCTGGAGCGAGTCCCGGCCCATGTAGGGGTTGACGGTGATCGCGTCCGCGGCGGGCCCCTCGGCGTCGTCGTCGAGCAGGTTGGCGTACTGGCGCGTCGTGTTGCCGATGTCGGCGCGCTTGGCGTCGAGAATCACGGGGACGCCCTTGCCCTTCGCGTACGCGATGGTCTCCTCCAGCGCGCGCCAGCCGTCGGGATCCTCGTAGAACGCGGCGTTGGGCTTGTACGCCGCGGCGTGCTCGTGTGTGGCGTCGATGATCCGCCGGTTGAACGCCCAGCGCGGCAGGTCGCGATCGAGAAGATGTTCGGGGAGCCGATCCGGGTCGGGGTCGAGGCCGACGCTGACGACGCTGTCGACGGCGTCGATCCGGTCGGCGAGTCGATCGAAGAAGCGCATGGGCACCTCTCTGCGGGCGCTCCACTACAAGATATCGATGCGGGACGGGCGGGGCGACAATCGGCCCTGCCCCAGCGCTCCGTCGGACCCAGGGCCGGCACGCTCAACTTCCTTCGACGGCTAGAGGCGAGTATGCCCCCGTCCGCGGTCGTCTTCGATCTCGACTACACCCTGGCGGTCCCCAGCCGCGACCGCGCGACGCTGCTCTCGGAGTCGCTGGCCGCCGTCGACGCCCCGCAGGCGTCCAGGTCGGAGTACCTCGACGCCCACCGCCGGAACCTGACCGGCGAATCCCGCGCGCCGATCTTCGCCGAACTGTTCGCCGACCGCGCGACCGACGCCGATCCGACTGCGGCGGCCGACGCCTACCGCGCCGCGATCGCCGACGCGATCGAACCCGTCGACGGCGCGGCGGAGCTCGTCGCCGACCTCCGGGAGGAGTACCGCGTCGGACTACTCACGAACGGTCCGGTCCGCGCCCAGCACGACAAGCTGGAGACGCTGGGCTGGACCGACCTGTTCGACGCGACCGTCGTCACCGGCGAACTTCCCGCGGGCAAGCCCGACGAGCGCGCGTTCCGGGCTGCCCTGAACGCGCTTGGGGTCTCGGCCGAGGAGGCCGTCTACGTCGGCGACGAGATCGACGCCGACGTGCGGGGCGCGACCGAGGCCGGGCTGGCCGTCGTGCAAGTCATCTCGCAGGAGGGGCCGGCTCCCGACGAGCGCGCAGACGCCCACGTCGATCGGGCGGAGTTGGTCGACCGGCTTCCTGCGGTAGTCGCACGTCTGAATTAGCCGTCGTTACCCGGCCGCCGTCACTGACACCCGAGACTCGGCTGAAGGAGGCAGATTATATGTCGGCGCGGCGCCAACTTGAACTATGCCCTCCAGACGCGGTTTTCTCCGCCGAACCGGCGCGGCGGCTGGCACTGTCTCGCTGGTAGCGGCGGCTGGGTTTCTGAGCCCCGGCGTCGTTCGCACCAAACTCGGTGGCGGATTCTCTGAGTCGATCGATCTCTCCTCGCCTGACGAGGACGAGTTTGTCTCACCCAGCCAGTTCGGTGCGTACGCCGCACAAATCAGGGAAACGTACGGCGCGGCAGCGATCCCGTGGCAGGACCCCGGATCGTTCGCGGGCGAGTTCGTCGGCGCGTACACGCGCCGAGAGCAGATCGTTCCTGACCGACGATTCGCCGTTCAGGACGCCGTCGTTCTCGTCAACCAACTCGACGAGACAGTGTACCGTCTGCGGCTCTGGAGCGCCGGCCGTCTCCTCAAACAGAACTACGCGGTGGATCCGTGGGGGTACTACGACGAAGATCCGGCATTCACGCGACTCGAGCAGGCGATCGAAGCCGGACGCGAGGACGGACTCTCGGCGAATCGTTCGCTTTCGACGGACGGGGGCCGCGTCGACGTGGCGGGTGGGGCTGTGGCGGTTCCCGACGGCTCTTACGACGTAGATATCCCGGAACCCGCCCGCTATCGGTCCCGCTGGGAGGGTTTTCATTCGGGCGTCGTACCGCTCATCGGTGCCTGTGAGGTGTCGTTTGTGACCTCGGAGAAACAATATCTCGACTGGACGCTATCGAACGGCATTGGCATCCGTACGCCGTTCTGATCGCACATCTATCGGAACGTTCGATACGTACACGGCACTTCCGGATCAGCGCCTACGGCTCGGTTACCCTCTCGGCTCCTCCGTCGCGGCCCCGAGCGCATCGACGGCCCGCTTGACGGCGGGGCCGCTCTCGACGAGCAGCGCCGTCCCGCCGTCCTCGGCCGCGACGCGAAGATCGTCGCCCTTCGTGTGCGCGGCGATCGCCTCGCCGGCGGCTTCCAGCTCCAAGCGGACGCGATCCTCGTGAACGAACGCGCGCGCCAACGGCTCGCCCGCCCGCTCGACGTCGTAGGCGCGCTCGCCATCGGGCGAGGCCTCGACCGAGCGGTCGGCGTTGGTCACCGCGAGCCGGTCGAGCGCGCCGTCCTCGCGGCCGTCGAGCTCCGAGGAGAGTAGCTGCGCGATCCGGACGCCGTCGGTGACGCGTCTCTCGACCATGACTCCGGATTAGAATGGGCGTCGCTTCCGCGTTGCGATCGACCTTCGGTGCGTGCGTCGACGCCGCGCTTAGTCGTCGCCGCCGAGCGCGTCGCGGGCCTGGGCGGCGATCTGGGGCACGTCGACGCCGTTGCGGCGCGCGAACACGACCGCGGCGGTCTCGATCGTCACGCCCAGCTCGGACTGGAGCGAGTTGATCCCGGCCACGGCCTCCTGTTTCTCCATCCCGTCGTCGACCAGCGCCGCCAGCGCCTGCTCGAAGGGGGAGCGCTCCTGGATGACCTCCTCGTCGGGGACGAAGCCCTCGGGGATCTCCACCGCGTCGACGTCGAACCCCACTTCGAGGTGGTTCTCGTCGCGCTCCAGCAGTCCCCGGCCGGTCGCGACGTCGATCAGGCGCTTGGCCTGGTCGGGGGAGAACCAGTCCCGGTCGAGCGACAGCGCGACGACGAACTCGTTTTCGGCCATCCGGTCGGCGCCGCGCTGGCGAAACGGCGCGGCGACGGCGATCCGCAGACTCATCGTGACTCGTTGGAGCGAGGGGGCCGGTAAACCTGCCGATTTCCGGGGGCGCGAGTCGATCCATTCAAGTACGCCCCGGCGTTTCCATCCCGTATGGACGACCACGGACGCTCCACGCGCAAGCGAACGGGCGGACGACTGCGCCCGAACAGCGATCGAAAGAAGCACCAGCTGGGCCGCCAGCCCGCCGAGACGACGCTGGGCGAGACGCAGCTCCGCACCATCGACGCCCGCGGTAACTCTGTGAAGATCCGCGCGCTGTCGGTCGAGAACGCCAACGTCGCCGTCGGCGACGAGACCGTCGAGGTCGAGATCGAGGACGTCGTCGAGAACGAGGCGGACCCGAACTACGCCCGCCGAAACATCGTCACGAAGGGCGCCGTCATCGAGACCAGCGAAGGCAAGGCCCGCGTGACCTCCCGCCCCGGCCAGACCGGACAGGTCAACGCCGTTCTCGTCGAGGAGTAAACCGCTCTCGCGCTTTTCGATCGCACCGACGCCGTAGCGACGCGTCTCCCGTTCTCCGCTCAGAACTCCTGAATGGGACCGCCGCCCTCGCCGGGCGTCCCCTCGCTCGCGCACTGCGCGCACAGGCCGGTCGCCTCGCGGAAGTGGTCGTCGCAGACGAGCATCCCGCAGCGCGTGCAGTCGTGGCTCGCCGTCTGACTCTCGCAGATCTGACAGAGGCCGCTGACGCTCATACCCCGGCTACGTGCGCGAGGCGTATCAACCCCGGGCCAGCGTTCTTTGATCGTGTTCTCGCTCTCCCCCGAAACGCACCCGATCCGGCGCATTCGGCAGTCGTTTCATGTATCTGCCGGCCAAACTGGTTCGTCGTGAGCCGACTGCCAGCGGATGCCGATTGCCGGGGCGCAGCGCGGAGGTACGGATGGTCTCGCTGACCAACCTCGGCGTCGTGTTCGGCGCGGGGCTGCTCACCGCGCTGGCGACGGGGCTCGGCGTCGCGCCCTTTTTCGTCGCCGACGAGCTCAGCGACCGGCTCACGGTCGCGCTGTGGGGCCTCGCGGCGGGGATCATGTTCGCCGCGTCGGCGTTCGGGCTCGTCCCGGAGGGCCTGGCCGCCGGGACGGTCCCGCAGGTCGCGGCCGGCCTCGTCGGCGGCGCCCTGCTGATCGTCGCGGCGGACCGGGTGCTCTCGAACCACGAGTTCGATCCCGGGGAGTTCGCCGCCGCGGATTTCAGGAAGATGGTGCTGATCGTCGGCGCGCTGACGGTCCACAGCTTTCCCGAGGGCGTCGCGATCGGCGTGGCCTTTGCCGACCTGGGCGTCGACGTCGGGGGCGCGACCGCCGCTGCGGGAATCCCGGCGCTCGCGGTGTTCATGACGCTCGCGATCTCGATCCAGAACGTCCCGGAAGGGCTGGCGATCGCGATCCCGCTGCGCACCTACGGCGTCGGCAAGTGGCGCGCGGTCTGGTGGGCCGTCTTCTCCAGTCTCCCCCAGCCGATCGCCGCCGTGATCGCGTACTACTTCGTCGTCGTCGCGCGCCGGATCCTCCCCTACGGGTTCGGGTTCGCCGCGGGCGCGATGGTGTTCCTCGTCGTCCACGACCTGATCCCGGAAGGGCTCGACCGGGGACGCGACCTTCCCGGCGGCGGTCGGCGCGAACTGGCCGCCGGGCTCGCGGTCGGCGTCGGGACGATGATCGCGATGCTCGTCGCGCTGGGATAGCGGTCGAGCGAAGCGGGCGAAACGCGTCAGTCGCCGACGATCGGCGGGTTCTGGGTGCCTCTCGCCAGCGGATCCGACAGGGACAGCCGCATCTCGAACGACAGCGAGCGCCGGAGCGGCTCGTCGGCCGAGCGCTCCTCGACGCGCTCGAAGCCGAGCTTCTCGTAGACGGCGATCGCCCGCCGATTGGCCGGTTCGACTTCGAGTACCAGCGCGTCCCGATCGGCCGCCGCCGCGGTGGCGATCAAGTGCCGGCACAGCTCGGTGCCGATCCCGCGGCCCTGGAACTCCTGGTGGACGAACACGGCGAGCTCGGGCTCGGCGTCGTCCGACGCGACGTAGGCGGAGTGCCCGACGACGCGGTCGCCCGATCGGGCGACGAAGTTGCAACCGTCCGCGAGCAGCCCGTCGAGCCACGAGTCGATCCGATCCTCGCCGAGCGGCGGCAGCCCCTGGGCGCGCTCGTCGGGATCGAAGTCGCGGTACATCGCCGACAGCGCGTCGCGATCCGCCGCGCCGGCGGGCTCGATCGTCCAGGTGTCGCCGATCTTGTCGACGAATCGCGGACAGCGCGGCGGGCAGTGGGGCGATCCCTCGCACTCGTCCGGCGCCCAGGCCTCGCAGGTCGGTGTGTCGGCGCTCATGATTCATCGTTGGTCTTCGGGTCGCATAAGGGGGACACGCGGCTCCCACTCGCTGAGAATCGCACGACTGGGTGTCCAAACAGTCAGTCGGCCGTCGCGCGCGTCCGCTCGGTCATCTCGCTGTTCGCGAGCGCGCCGGTCGGCACCGTCTCGCGGAGCGCGTCGACGAGCTCGGCGCCGGCGCCGGAGTCCCAGAACCGCCGTCGCGCGCGTTCGCTGGCGAACTCGACGGCGACGCGCAGGCGTCGCCCCGACGGCACCTCGGGCCGATCGATGTCGACGCCCAGGACGCCCGGCTCGGCGCTGGCGTCCAGCGTCGCCTCCAGCACCTGCTTCTCGTCGATCTCGTAGCCTTCGTCGACGTCGCAGACGAACTCCGCGACGTAGATCTCCTCCCGTTTCTTGCGGGACGCCGCATCGTTCCCGTCGGGTCGGCGGTCGTTTCGTTTCATCACGTATGAATGTACGCGCCGACGGCCGGTGACCCCTGTCGCGGATATTGAAGGTTTTAAAAGCAGTCGCGTCAGGCCGTGCGGTCCTCGGTGCGGAGCAGTTCGAGCACGAGCGTCGACGCCGCGCCGTTGAGCCGCTGGGACGCCGCCGACCGGGAGATGCCCAGCTCGTCGGCCACGTCGCCGAGGTCCGCATCGCGCGGGTCGTCGTAGTACCCCAGTCGGTCGGCGACCCGGATCGCCTCGCGCTGGGCCTCGGTCACCTCGCCGACGTCGAGTTCCAGCGTTCGGCCCCCGGCGTCGGCGGTGTCGAGGCGCGCGAGCTCGACGTCGGCGCCGCGTTCGCGCAGGTCGGCGACGACGTCCCGGAGCGTCTCGCGGTCGGGGACCGACAGGCGAACGGCGACGGCGTCGCCGAGCACGCGCTCGACGGAGGCGACGCAGCGGTGCGCCGAGAACGCCGGGCAGATGCAGTGGTCGTTCGCGGCGTCGCTGACGAGGCGGCGTCGCTTGTGCCCGCCCTCCTCGACCGTGACGTCGGCGTGACAGGCCGTTCCAACCTCGCCGCCGCCGCTGACGCCGCCGTTCAGCGACACCGATTCGCCCCCCGATCCGGTCGACACGACCGCGCAGGCCGCTTTCGGATCGGGCGTGACGTGCAGCACCGCTCGGAGCGGGTGGTCGTCGGTCGGCCGATCGGGGGTTCCGGTCATGATTTACGGTCGGCTTGCGGTTTCCGGTCGTCGCTCGTTCTACGACGGTCACTCACGGACGTCGCGTTCGCAGTCCGCGTGGATCCAGGCGTCCGGCCGCCCGGGTTCGTAGACGAGCAGTCCGGTTTCGGTCTCGAGCGCGACCGCGCCGTCGCGGGTCGTCTCTTCCTGCTGAGCGTCGGCCTCTCGCGCGACGTCGTTCGGCATCATCGGTGGCTCTACGTGAACGTAGGCCCCGACGTCTCAAGAACCGAGGAACCGATTCCCGCGGCGTGGGAACGCCGGATACGGGCCCTGAAAATCACGTTCGGCGGGTTCGTCGCGATTCGCTTACTCGCCGTCCCTCGCGGCGAGTTGCTCGGCGTAGTCGTCTTTCCACTCGCCGAGCTCGCGCGGGTCGACGTGGACGAACACGTCGTCGACCTCGTCGAGGGCGCGGATCGACTCGATCACCGCGGACTCGATCTCGTGGGCCTCCAGCAGCGTGCGCTCGCCCTCGACCTCGATGTGGAGGCTCACGTCGATCTCCGGGCCGACGTAGTGGGCGACGACGTCGTGGACGCCCTCGACCTCCGGGTGAGCGAGCGCCCGACGGACGATTTCGGCGCGGAGGTCCTGGGGCGGTGCGGCGCCGACGAGGTAGTTGACGTTGTCCAGCACGACCTCGACGCCGGTGTAGAGGATTGCGAGCGCGACGGCGCTCGCGGCGAGCGGATCGAGGAGAGGGTAGCCCGCCTGCGCGCCGAGCACGCCGACCAGCGCGGCGATCGACGCCAGGATGTCGTTGCGATTGTCCATCGCCGTCGCGGTGACCGCGGGCGAGTTGTTGGTCTCGCCCACGCGCAGGCAGTACCGGTAGAGCCCGTACTTGATCGCGGCCGACGCGGCGAGCACGGCGGCCGCCCCGGGACCTTGCGCGACGGCGATCGCGCCGCCGCCCCCGCGGATCGCGCCGACGGCGCTCCAGAGGATCGCGCCGCCGGCGGCGAAGATGCCCGCGGCGACGAACAGGGAGACGAACGGCTCGATCCGCTCGTGGCCGTGGGGGTGCTCGAGGTCGGGCGGCTGGGTCGTCAGGTAGAGACCGCCGAGGATCACGACGCTGTAGGTGACGTCGGTGAGGCTGTTGACGGCTTCCGACCCGACCGCGAGGCTCCCCGTCCGGTACCAGACGGCGGCCTTGGCCGCCACCAGCAGGACGTTGCCCGCCAGCACGACGAGCCCGACGCGCCTGAGCGCCGCCTTCCGGTCCATTCTGTCGCCCGATTTGCGTGCCACCAGTAAGGAGCTATCGACTGCGCGGGAGACGGTCGCCCGTGGTCAGGAACGCGGTCCGACGATCCGCACGGCGGCGTCCTCGTCGTCCGGGCGCTCGGTTCCGGCCTGGTCGGCGAACGCGTCGTGCAGTCGCTCGTAGGTGTCCTCGAGCGCCTCGACGATCACCTTCGTCTCGCTGATCACGGCCATGAAGTTCGTGTCGCCGCTCCAGCGGGGGACGACGTGGGTGTGGACGTGGTCGTCGATCGAGCCGCCGGCGGCGTCGCCGCCGAGATTCAGGCCGGCGTTGAACCCGTCCGGCCCGAACGCGGCGTCCAGCGCGTCGATCGTCCGCTGCTTGAGTCGGGCGTGGTCAAGCAGCGTCTCCTCGTCGAGTTCCCGGTAGTCCCCAGTGTGACGGCGCGGGATCACCATGAGGTGGCCGGGGTTGTACGGGTAGTTGTTGAGCAACGCGAACGACCGGTCGCTCCGCGCGACGATCATGTTCTCTCGGTCCTCGGTTTGCTCGGGCAGCGCGCAGAACGGACACCGGTCGTCCCCGTCGTCGCCCTCGCGCTCGACCCACTCGATCCGCCAGGGTGCGAACACCTGATCCATACCGCCACTGGTGACCCCGACCGCTTAGATGCTGCGCGACGGCCCCGAGTAGGGTGTCTCTACCTATATTTCGGATGACACGAATCGAGCGACTACCTCTATAATACCATATTTAAACCCTTCGACCAATCCTCTGACTGACGATGAATCGGTTGTTCTAAGGAGCTTTTGAACAATTTCAACGTATTTGAGGCGTTCTAGTGGATTACCCCGACGCCGTACCGCAATTAAGCGCATGAACTGGGGTCAACTGAGTAGCGTTTTTATACTACGGTAGTATGTAGAGGAAGGTAAGATGGCAACGACAGACGACTCCTTCGACGGACTGCGCGAGCACTGCGACGACTGCGATAGGAAGACCTTACACCAAGTTTCGGTTCAGATCCGGACCGAAAGCCGCAAGGAAGAGAACGCACAGTTCTCGCGGGAACCCTACCGCGTCTCCGAGTGCCAGAACTGCGGTGCGCGGTCCAGCCAGCGGATGAACAACGCGTGAGCGTTACCGCAACGTCATCTACTTCGTCGTCACTTCGCAGCCGTCCTCGGTCACAATGATCGTGTGTTCCTTCTGACTCACCAGCGCGCCGTCGTCTTCTTTCAGCACCGGGTAGCCGTGGACGATGTCCTCGGACTTGAGCCGCCGGAGCGCCATCTTCGCCCGGCTCGTGTCCAGCCAGCGCGTGGCGAACGGTAGCGTCTTGAACTCCTCGGTGATCTGCTCGAGCGCCTGTCGAGCCTGCCGGTTTCGAACCGTGCCCTCGCGTTCGAGCGCGAAGATCTCCTCGTCGCTCCCCTCGTTGACCTTGCCCGTGCCGTCGGTGGCGAACGGTTCGATGGCGACTACGTCGCCGACCTCCAGGGTCGTTCCCTGCGAGACCGACCGGTTCGGGATCGTCGGCTCGGTGTGCTGTTCCCAGTGGCCCAGGCCGTGGCCGGTGAGGTTCACGACGGGGTTGTAGCCGTACCCCTCGATCACGTCCTCGATCTCGGCGCCGATCGCGCCCGTTTCGACGCCGGGCTCGATGATGTCGAGGGCGGCTTCGAGGGCTTCGGCGGGCGCCTCGGCGAGTTCGGGGTTGCCCGAGAGGTCGACGGTGACGGCGGTGTCGGCGAGCCAGCCGTCGACGTGGACGCCGATGTCGAGGTTGATCATCTCCTCGCCGAACGTCGTCTCGTCGCCGACGCCGGGCGTCGCGTGGGCGGCCTCCTCGTCGATGCTGATGTTGACGGGGAACGCCGGCTCGCCGCCGAGTTCGCGGATCCGGTCTTCGGCGTACTCGGCGATCTCAAGGTGGCTCGCGCCGACCTCGACGCGCTCGGCGGCCTCCTCGCGCACCTGCGCGAGGATCTCCCCGGCCTCCCGGTGTTTCTCGTACTGCTCGGCGTCCAGATCGACGTCGCTGTCTGCCATACCGAGGACGTGGTCGGAAACGGCAAAAGGCGTTACGCAGTGGCCCGCACCGTGTGGGTGCCGCTATCCGCCGCCGTCCGCGGGCGAACCGCCGGTCCAGCGGCAGTCCGGGCAGTCGGCGAGTCCCTGCACGTTCACCAGTGCGCCGCCACAAACTGGACAGCGGCGTCGCGCGTCGCGTCGGAGCCAGCTCATCGAACGGACGATCGAATTCGACGATATTAAATTCACCTCTCGACGATCGTCGTAAACTCGACGTTAGCAGGTAACGCCCGTCCGCCACCGGTGGCGCTCCGACGCCGGAAAGTTCGGTCACGTTACTTTCGGAATCGAACCGGCGGAACGGCACGCCTCGATCCGGCGGCCGAGTAACTGTAGCAAACAGAACCGGTTGGTTCGCTTGCAGAAGCTGCCGATGGGGCGTCGCCGCATCGTCGGCGTCGGCGCCAAACTGGCCAACGGGGCCGGCACCTGCCGGCAGGAAAGCCCGCGTTAGGTCGTTCGCGAAGGTTTCGGATCCATGTGAAATGCGCTCTAAACGACGCAGCGTTGTCTGTGGGCTCTCTAGGCGCGCTAAAATCGCTAAACGTTCGAACCCGTTTATCCCGTTCACGGACGGACATATCCGTGGCGCCAGCATGAGAGCTACATTGCACAAACTTGGAGTCGTGTTTGTCGTCGTGCTCGTCGCGACCGGCATGGGAGTCGCCGGGATCGCGGGCGCGGCGGGCGACGCGGGATTCCAGGAAGACGATACGACGGACGACGGAACAGACACAGCAGACAACGGAACGGACGCGACCGTCCAGAACGCCAGCGCGGGGACGCTCGAACTACAGAACGCCACGCTGCACAACGTGACCATCGAGCAACTGGACGTCCAGAGCGTCCAGCTGGGCGAGAACGCGAGCGACGAGATGGCGTCCGAGGATCAGGCGTCCCTGATGTTCGAGGGCGTCCACTTCCAGAACCTCTCGCTCGAGAACGTCTCGATGGAGGAACTCGAGGGTGACACGGAGGCCCTCACGATGAACGAGTCGAACGCGTCGGACGGCCAGCGGATGACCGTCCAGAACGTGACGATCGAGCAGATGAGCGTCGAGCAGTTCACGATCGAACAGCTCACGGTCGGTCAGGACGCCCAGATGAACGAGTCGATGCAGAACGAGACCGGCGCGCAGAACGAGACCGGGGACGACGGCGGAATCCTCGGCGGCGACGATAACGAGACCGACGACGGGGGCATCCTCGGCGACGACAACGACACTGAGGACAACGCCACCGTCGGCGCCAACGAGACCGAGGACAACGCCACCGCCGGCGCCAACGAGACCGAGGACAACGCCACCGCCGGCGCCAACGAGACCGAGGACAACGCCACCGCCGGCGCCAACGCGTCCGCGATGAACGAGAGCGGTGAGATGCAGATTCACTCGCTCACCATCGAGCAGTTCGACGTCACCGAGATGACCGTCCACCACATGTCCGCCCAGTCGATGCAGATCGGCATGGGCGGCGAGATGGACGGGCAGATCACCGCCGGCATGCAGAACGACACTGTCGGCGCGAACGAAACCGACGACAACGAGACGGAAGACGACGGCATCCTCGGCGACGACAACGAGACCGAGGACAACGCCACCGCCGAGACGAACGTCAGCGGTGCCCAGAACGAGACGGGAAGCCAGAACGTCACGATCGAACAGCTCAGCGCCGGCAACGTCACGATCGGGAACGCCAGCGCGGACGACTGGTCGATCGACAACGTCTCGATCGCGGGCGGGATGGCTGACGACGCGACCGACGACAACGAGACGGACGGCGCGACGATCGGCGAGGATAACGAGACTGACGACGGTGCGGTGGTCGGCGACGACAATGAAACCGACGACGAAGCGAACGTGACCGACGACGCCACCGTGACGACCGACGAGGAGAACGCGAGTGACGGTGACGTCGTCGCAGCGGGCGACGACAACGCCACGGACGGCGGCAACATGACCGACGGCGAAGACGAGCAGGCGGTGCTCGAAACTGCCGCGGCCGACGCTGGGGGACCGGTCCTCGCAGCGGCGCCGGCGGCGTCCGCGAGCGCGGCCTGATCGGCGACACCGATCCGGTTCGATAACGCCTTTTTTGACCGTTCGGCCCGGTAGCTTCGGCTCTCGTTCGGTTCCCTCTCGCTCACTCGATGGAGCCGGCGCTACCGGTCTGCATCGCCGCGCTGTTGAACGCGCTCCCGAGCCCGCCGTCGGCGTCCGCCACGATCACGCCGGCCTCGGCGTCCGTCTCAGTACCGAACGCTTCGATCGCTCGCTCGGCGGCGTCGGCGGCGTCGACGCCGTTGTCGAGCAGGTCGACCGCTCGACGCGCCAGTCCGTGCGTCGCGATGGCCTCGCCGGCGCCGGTCGCGCTCGCGCCGCCCGACGGCGTCGCGAAGAAGCCGCTCCCGACCTGCGGGACGTCGCCGACCCGACCCGCCAGCGCGTACCAGCGCCCGCCGGTCGAGGTCGCCGCGGCGACCCGGTCGCCGTCGGTCGCCACCGCGCCGACGGTGTCGTGGTCCGTGGGATCGGCGTCTCCCGTTCGGTCGGCGTCCTCGTCCCCACCGTCGGCCTCGCCGCCTTCGGGCATCGCCTCCCCGGTCGCGCCGAAGTGGTCGTGGATCCACGACAGCTGCTCGCTCGGCGGCCCCTCGGGCGGCGCCGTCCGGTCCCAGCGCTCCCTCGTTCGGTCGGAGAGGAGGTCGACGCCCGTCTCGACGCCGTAGTCCTCCGCGAGCGCGACGGCGTGCTCGCCGCTGAGCAGGACGTGCGGCGTGGCTTCGAGGACGACCCGCGCGACGCCGACCGCCCGCTCGACGCCCGGCATCGAGCAGGCCGCGCCGACCGCCCGCTCGCTCGTCATGATGCCTGCGTCCGTCCGGACTGCGCCGTCGCTCTGGCGGGCGCCGCCGGTCCCGGCGTTGAACCGCGGCGAACGTTCGAGCACCCCCACCGCGGCGTCGACGGCGTCCAGCGGCGTCGACTCGTCCGCTCCGCGGTCGGCCGCGCTGTCGAGGACTTCCTGACGGTCGCCGGGCTCGTCGGGACGGTCGCCCGCGCCGCCGTGGACGATCACCTGCATACGGGCCCTGTCGAGGGCCACGCTATTGGGATTTGGCCCCCGTGGGAGGGTAGTGTTCAGATAAGCTGATTCCATGCGAAGGCGAACGCTTGGAGCCAATTTTCTGCGGTGTTTGCTTCGGCGTTGCTGAAGCAGTTTGAGAACTGGTTGGTTCGGCGTTTTAGTTCTCGAAAGACACGTTCGATGCTGTTCCGATTACCATGTTTTTCGTATCTGTAATCGAGGCCGTGTCGATGGAGTGCTGCTTGTAGCCACGGTGCAGAATCGACGAGAAAGAGCGCGTCATTGACGAGATGTTTCTCGCGAAGTTCAGCAAGGAACATCTCGGTAATCGCTTGATTTCTCGTCGGAGAAAGCTTGACATGCAGCAAGCGGTTCGTCTTGGGATCGACCGCAGCGTACAGCCAGAACTGCTTGTCATTCAGTTGGATCACGGTCTCGTCAACCGCGACGTGATCCGGATCGGCGCCATCGAGGGGCTGTAACTCTGCCTTCTGCACCCAGTTATGCACGGTCGCTCGACAGCGTTCGACACCCAACCTATCGAGTATAGAGATGGTATCCGATAGTGATAGTCCTGCCAAATGGAGTCGGATACCGAGCTCCATTGCTGGCTCGGGTGTCGCCTCTCTCTCCACAAACGCTAACTCGAAGCAGTCGTTATCTCCGATGAGGCGGGCGATTTCTGGCATGGACACCTAGAAATCATACCGCCTCGTTCTTCAGAGCTTATCTGAACACCGCCCGTGGGAGCAGTTCGGCGGCGCGTCCGGAGGATCTCTCACCCGCAGTACTACGGGTCCCTCGCCCCGCTCTACTCGGCCGTAAGTATTGCACGGCAGCGCCAAATGGCAGCCCTTTTAGCCCCGACAGGATACCGTACGAACGACCATGAGCTACGACAAGATCGAAGTCCCCGACGACGGTGAGAAGATCACCGTCTCGGACGCCGAAGGCGAGGAGCTCGACGTCCCCGAAAATCCGATCATTCCGGTCATCCACGGCGACGGGATCGGCAAGGACGTCGGCCCCGCCGCTCAGCAGATTCTCAGCGCGGCCGCCCGGGCGACGGGTCGCGACATCAGCTGGATGCGCGTCTACGCCGGCGAGACCGCCCGCGAGAAGTACGGCGAGGACACCAACCTCCCCGACGAGACCGTCGAGGCGATCCGCGAGCACCGCGTCGCGCTCAAGGGCCCGCTCACGACGCCCGTCGGCGCCGGCTTCCGCTCGCTGAACGTCGCCCTGCGCCAGACGCTCGATCTGTACGCCAACGTCCGACCGACCTACTACCTCGACGGCGTCCCGTCGCCGATGAAGTCGCCCGAGGAGATGGACATGGTGACGTTCCGGGAGAACACCGAGGACGTCTACGCCGGCATCGAGTGGGAGGCCGGCACCGACGAGGTCGAGCAGGTTCGCGACTTCGTCGAGCAGGACATGGGCTTCGACGAGACGATGCACGACGGTCCGATCGGCATCGGCATCAAGCCCATCACCGAGAAGGGTAGCAAGCGCCTCGTCCGCGAGGCGATCGACTACGCCATCGAGCACGACCGCGACAAGGTCACGCTCGTCCACAAGGGTAACATCATGAAGTTCACCGAGGGGCAGTTCTCCGAGTGGGGCATGGAGGTCGCCGACGAGGAGTACCCCGACGACGAAGTCTTCGCCGCCCCCGACTCGCTGTGGGAGACCCAGGAGGACATCGACATCCCCGAGGGCGCCGTGATGGTCGAGGAGCGCCTCGCCGACGCGATGCTCCAGTGGATGCAGCTGCGCACCGACGAGTTCGACGTGCTCGCCATGCCGAACCTCAACGGCGACTACCTCAGCGACGCCGCTGGCGCCCAGATCGGCGGCCTCGGCATCGCGCCGGGCGCCAACTTCGGCGACGCGCGCTGTCTCGCCGAGCCGGTCCACGGCTCCGCGCCCAAGCGCGCCGGCCAGGACCAGGCCAACCCGACCGCGATCACGCTCTCGGGCGTCCTGATGTTCGATTACATCGGCTGGGACGACACCGCCCAGCTCGTCAAGGACGCCGTCGAGGAGACGATCTCCTCGGGCAAGGTCACCTACGACCTCGAGCGCAACCTCGAGGACGCCGAGAAGCTCTCGACCACCGAGTACGCCGACGAAGTCGTCAGCAACATCGAGAAGTTGTCGTAGACAACTTCTCGGGTTTCGCGGCTACGCCGCGAAAATATCGAGAAACTCTCGTAGAGCGTCTCGGACTTCTCTCTCCGATTTTCTTTTCGCCGCGGCGCCGACGGCGTCGCTACGACCCGACGCTGGGCCGCGCGTCGACCGCGAACTCGAACCGGGCGCCGCCCGTTCGCCCGTCGGTCACCGACACCTCCCAGCCGTGGGCCCGCGCGATCGTCCGGACGACCGCGAGTCCGTACCCCGTGCCGTCGTCGGCGGTGGTGACGCCCCACTCGAACACCGACTCCCGATCGTCTTGGGGGATTCCCAGCCCGTCGTCTTCGACGTAAAACCCGCCGTCGTAGAGGCCGACGCGAACCGTCGGCGTCTCGCCGGCGTGGTCCTTGCTGTTGCGCAGCAGGTTCTCGAACAGCGTCCGTACGCGTTCGGGATCTCCCTCGACCGACGGCAGCTCCTCGTCGATCTCCGGCTGGATTCCCACCGATGCCCCCGCTTCCCGTGCGATCGCCGCCAGATCGAGCCGCTCGGGATCCTCTATCGCGACCCCTTGACGGGCGATCTTGAGCACGCCGTCGATGATCCCGTCCATCCGATCGAGAGCGTCCGCGACCGCCGAGAGATCCTCGTCATCGCGGTTCTCGCGGGCTATCTCCAGGTGCCCCTCGGCGATCGTGAGCGGGTTTCTGAGATCGTGCGAGACGACGCTCGCGAACCGATCCTGCAGTTCCGTTTGCTGCTGGAGCGCCTCCTCGAGCGACTTTCGCTCGGTGACGTCCTTCTGGAAGCCGAAGTAGTGGGTCACTTCGCCGTCGTCGCGAACCGGCGCGATGTCAAGCTGATTCCAGAAGGGCGTACCGTCGGCGCGGTAGTTCAGCAGTTCGACCGACACCGGTTCCTGGTTCTCGATGGCGGCTCGAAGTCGATCGACCGTTTCCTCGTCCGTGCCGGCGCCCTGTAGAAACCGGCAGTTGCGACCGAGCACCGCGGAGCGGTCGTACCCGGTGAGCCGCTCGAACTGGTCGTTGACGTACACGAGCGGTTCGTCGTCGACCGTCGCGTCGCCGATCGTGATCCCGACCGGCGCCTGGTTCATCGCCCGGCTCTTCCGCTCGAGGTCCGTTCGAGTCCGTTCTGACTCGACGGTCGTTCTGATCCGGACGCCGAGAACCGACCGGGCCGTCGTGTCGGAGTCGGAACAGAGGTAGTCGCCGCCCGACGCGAGTATCTCCTCGACGACGCCCGCCCGCACCCGGGGGCCGTACAGAATGAACGGTTGCTCGCGATCGTCGGCCCGGAGCTGATCGAGAAACCGACGGGCGTCGACCGCCGGCGGATCGTGCCCGGCGACGACACAGTCGATTTCGGGGCCGATCGCGTCGATGCCGTCCTCCGAACGCGACGCCGTCCGGAACGACACCGCTTCTTCCGAGGGGAGCCCCGCCGCCAGCTCGTCCGCCAGCGGCCCGACGTACAGCACCTCGATGGTGGCTCCGTCGCCCTCGCCGTGGGAGTGCGAGTCGTTCATTGGGAATCCTCACTCATCGTGTCAGCCACAGATACGTGGGAATCTGGTATGCGACCGGTATATAACTACCGTCCGGGGGAATCGGCGCCGGGTAGTCCGACAGACGAACTCCACCCGGCGATCCGCCGCCGAAATGTTCTCGTCGGTTCGCCCGATACGCCATCCTATGACCGACGTTCGCGTCGCGACCGACGAGAGTGCGCGCGAGGACGCGTTTGCGGTGCGCCGGACCGTCTTCGTCGACGAGCAGGGCGTCGACGAGGCCCTGGAGTACGACGAACACGACGAGCCGGACGCCGACGCCGTCCACTTCGTCGCCTACGATGACGGTGAGCCGATCGGGGCGGCCCGGCTCCGGTTCCCGAACGCGGGTGTTGGCAAGGTCGAGCGCGTCGCCGTGCTGGCGTCCCGGCGCGGGGAGGACGTCGGACGCGATCTGATGGACGCCGTGCACGCCGAAGCGCGCGATCGAGACCTCGACATCTTGAAGCTTCACTCCCAGACGCGCGCCGCCGGGTTCTACGAGCGTCTGGGCTACGAGCGCCGCGGCGAGGAGTTCGAGGAGGCCGGGATTCCCCACGTCGAGATGCGCCGGCCGGTCGGGAGCTAATCCTGCCAGTCGGGATCCGTCCGGGGCGGGCTGAACACGTCGACGCCGACGACCGGTTCGTCGCCTCGATTCTCGGCGGCGTGGGCTTCCTCGCCCGCCAGCGCGTACGTTTCGCCCGGTCCGACCGCGCGCTCGGTGCCGTCGGCCAGGACGAACGTCAGCGTCCCCTCGACCACCATCCCGGTCTGCTCGTGGGGATGGCTGTGTTCGGGGACGACCGCGCCGGGTTCGATCTCGAAGCGCTGGAGGTTCATCCGCTCGCCGCCCGCCAGCAGCGACAGGTGCACGCCGTCGACGGCTTCGGCAGCGTCTCGGTCCGCGGGAGAAACTACGTCCATGCCCGGCCGTACAGCGGAACCAAACCTAAGCGTTCGGGCGGTCTCGGCCGCCCGTCGCTCGTTCCCTCGATCCGCTCCCGACGGTGACGTTATTAGCGACCGGGCGGTACGACGACGCATGTACGCCGTCGTCGGGTGCACCGACTGCAGCGCGCTCTGGTTGGTCGAGGGGCGCCAGCAGACCGCACAGTGTCAGCGCTGCGGCAAGACCCACCAGTTCGAGAAGCTAAAGAAGTTCGTCGAGACCGACGACGAGGACCACGCCCGCGAGGTCCGGGCGTCGATGCTCGCCAACCGACAGGACCACGGCGAGGCGTTCGCGGAGGTCGACTCCTTCGCAGAACTCGAATCGCAGGTCGACGACGCCGTCGTCGACGACGCGGAGTACCTGGAGGGCTCGGGCATCGATCCCGACGCCGTCGACGAGGCGGCCGACCGGGCGATGGAGCGATCCGCGGGCGGCGGTCAAAGTCGAAAGGAGACCGTGCTCGACGCGCTCAGAGCGCTGGAGGAGCCGACCGAGGACGACGTGATCGCGTACGCCGTCGATCGCGGCGTCCCGGCCGAGTACGTGCGGAAGAGCCTCGACAAGCTCGCACAGCGCGGTCGGGTCTCAGAGAACCGCGGCGTCTATCGCCTGCTGTAGACGACAACGGCGGGGAACCGTCACCGTCTACGGTGCTTGGAGGGCGGTCCAGATCGACACGATCAGGGCGACGACCCGCAGGACGCGCTTGAGGAGGGCCAGCCAGCGGTACCGCCGCTCGCAGCCGCAGCGCTGTCCGTCGGGAGCGTCGTCCCGGCGATCGGTTACAGTCATGGGTGGACGCGCCCGCCGGTGCTACCCGTGCGGACGCGTCCGAACGTACCGGCGGATTTGCACTAAAGTCGAGCCTTGAGCGCGCGGTGAAAGTGAAACTGATGGCGAATCGCCATCGCGGGGGAGAAGCGCGCGGAAGCGAGAAATACGGGAAGTTTCAGTTTCGCCCGTTCGCGGCAGTGGTCGCGGCCCGATCTCAGCGCCCGAGATCCTCGTGCGCGCTCGAAAGATGTCGCGACGCTAGCGCGGCCAGCAAGGAGAGTTCGCCCGCGAGCGCGCCGACCGCGATGATCTCCGCGAGAGCGTCGGCGTTCGACCCCGGCGGATCGCCGCCGCCCCGGAGGTCCAGCACGTCCAGCGCCTCGGATTGGGTGGGGAGCTTCGTCCCGCCGCCGACCGTCCCGACTTCGAGGCTGGCGATGCTGACGCTGGCGTACAGCGCGTCGCCGCGGTCGTCGATCGTCGTGATGGCGTTGGCGCCCTCGACGACCTGGGCCTCGTCCTGTCCGGTCGCGAGGAACGCGGCGGCGACGACGTTGGCGGCGTGGGCGTTGAATCCCAGACTTCCCGCCTTCGCGCTGCCCACCAGGTTCTTGCGGGTGTTGGCCTCCGCGATGGCTTCGGGCGTCGTGCCGAAGCGCTCCTCGACGAGTTCGCGATCGAGCTCGACGTCGGCCGTGACGGTCCGTCCGCGGCCCTCGATCGCGTTGATCGCGGCGGGTTTCTTGTCCGAGCAGAGATTGCCCGAGAGCGCGACGAGCTCGGCGGGCGTCTCGGCCTCGATCACGTCGCAGGCTTCTCCCGTGGCGATCGTGGCCATGTTCATCCCCATCGCGTCCTTGGTGTCGTAGGCGAAGCGGAGGTAGACCGAGTCGCCGACGACGTAGGGGTCGACGCCCAGCAGCTCGCCGTGGCTCGTCGTCGACTCGGCGGCCTCGCGCAGTCGGTCCTCGTTGTCCGCCACCCAGTCGACCACCTCTTTGCCCTCGACGACGCCGTCGACGCGGAACACGGGCGCGCGGGTCATCCCCGAGTCGGTGATCCGCGCGTCGGCGCCGCCCGCGGAGCGGATCGCCGAGCAGCCGCGGTTCACGCTGGCGATCAGCGCGCCCTCGGTCGTCGCCAGCGGGAGGAAGTAGTCGCCGTCGGCCGCGCCGCCGGCTACCGGGACCGGGCCGACGACGCCCATCGGCACCTGCGCGGCGCCGATCATGTTCTCGACGTTCGGCTCGGCGTCTTCGGCGTCGAACGCGTACTCGCCGACGGTCTCCAGGTCGGCGCCGGTCTCCTCGACGACGTACCGCCGCCGGGCGTTTGCGGCGGTCTCGTGGTCCGCGTGCTCTTCGAGTTCGTGCAGGCGAAGTTCGCCCTCACGAACGCGCTCGGCGAGGGCTGCGGGATCGGTCATGGTTCCCTCGTGGCGTGCCCGGCCCCTAACAGTTGCTCTTTCGGCGGCCGGGAGCCGTCCCCGTTCGTCTCCCCGATGTCGGGGGTCCGTCCCGGCCCGGTGGGCTTTTGACGCAGACCCGCCTACGATCGATCGATGAAGGTCGGAATCCTGGAGTCGATCACGCTCGTCGGCACCCTCGCGGTGGCGATCTCGATGGTGTACGCCGGCGGCGGCCTCTACCTCGACGGGAACCCGATCGGTCTGGTGTTCGTCGTGCTCGGCGTGCTGCTGGTCGTCGCCGAGCGCGTGCTCGTCACGCCGCAGGATCTGCCGACGCTGGTCGTCGAGAAGGCGGTCGGCGGGGTGCTCCCGGATCCCGAGGAGTCGGACTCGCCGGACAACGAGTGATCGAACGGTCGACCCGCTACTTCTCTACCGCCATCGACGTCGAGTGATCGCCGAGCAGGTCGACGGCGTCCTCGCGGACGACCGCGACGTCGGCGAGTTCGACGTGCCCGCGCTCCGGATCGGACAGTCCGGGCCGGAGCGCCAGCGCGGTTCCGGATCGAAGTTCGCCACCCGCCGAGAGCCGCGGCGCCTCCCGGCGTTCGAGCCCGACGCCGCCGCCCAGCTCGTCGACGACGATCTCGGACTCGGGGCCGGCATCGAAGCCGTAGGCGCCCAGTTCGGCGACGATCTCGCCCCGCACCGACGCCGGCGTCGCACCCTCCCCCTCGGAGAGCTCCGCGAGCGCCGCCTCCCTGGCGTTTCGCACGGCCACGTTCGCACGGCGCTCCCACCCGCCGTCGCCGTCGACGACGAGCGTCCGTGCGAGGCGACCGTGGTAGCCGCCGGGCTCTCGCGGCGCGACCGAGACGGTGATCGCCGCGGCGGGGCGGAGCGGGATCGCGTCGGCATCCTCGTTGCCTGTTCCGCCGCTGACTGCAGGATCGACCGGTGGGCCGTCGACGCCGACTTTCGTGTTTCGCGCCGGATCGCCGCCGGCGCCCGCCATCGCGGCGTCGACTTCGCGGCCCAGCCGTTCGGCGGTCAGCGTCTCGCCGTCATGAACGAGCCGGTCGCCGTCGACGGTTGCAGCGCCCAGCGTCCCCCGCGCCCGGTCGAGCCCGGCGCCGGCGATCGCTTGCGCGCGTTCGACGCGGGATAGCTCGGCGTCGGTCTTTCGCTCGCGAGCCCGCGCGACGGCGTCGGTCGACGCCAGTTCGTGGCCGGCGCGTTCGACGTACAGCGCGGCGTCGTGCCCGATCGCCGGCGGCGTCAAGACCGTGCCCTCGACGCCGCGCTCCGCGAGCGCGTCGCCCGCGACCAGCCCGGGATGGCGTCTGTCCGGATCGAACTGGCGGACGGCGTCGCCCGGAAACGCTCGTTCGGCGCTCTCCACGATCGACTCGGGGACGCACAGAGCTGTCTCGTCGGCGGTCAGCACGAACGCGCTCCGGCGCTCCGGGCGAACGGGGCCGGCGCAGTACGAAAAATCGGGGTCGCACCGGTCGCCGACGTGGACGAACGCCGCCGCATCTGCATCGGTGACGCTACTCGCCAGTCGCTCGTAGTCGGGCGTCGTGTCGGCCGCCATCCCCTTACTGGGCCTCGGCGGGCTGGCGGGCCTGCGTGAGCAGCTCCTCGACGGGCTCGTTGCTGGGCTCGCCGTTCAGGATGACGTCGATCGGCAGCGTGGGGGCGCCGTCGACGAGGTTCTCCAGGAGGACGAGCCGTTCGCGCGCGCGGCTCATGCCGACGTAGAACACGCGCCGCTCGTTGTCCGTCAGCGTCGGGACGGGGTCGGTCGTCTTGGTGAACTCCTCGCAGCCGGGCACGTCGGTCGGATCGTCGACCGTCGCGGCCATCTGCTCGACGACCTTCTCGGTGAGGTCCGTCGCGACGAACACGTGGTCGGCCTCGCGACCCTTGGCGCTGTGGATCGTGCCGACACGGACGCGCTCGGGGTCCATGTCGAGGTACTCGCCGACCGCGAAGTACGACGTCATGCTCTTGGACTGGAAGCTCGTGATCTTCCGGGACATGTCCGCCGCCGACGCCGGGCCGGGCATGAACGGGACGTGCTCGCCGATCAGCTCGGGCTCGATCGTCAGCTCGGTCAGATCGTCGACGCCGGCCGCTTCCTCGCGCTCGTCGATGGCGTCGAACAGCGCGTCGCGCTCGTTCGAGCCGAACGCCGAGTCCGCGAGCATGTCGGCGAGGCGTCGAGCCTGGAGGCCGTCGATCGGCTCGTCCTCGTCGATCGCCTCGACAGCCGTGACGAACTGGCTGAGCCGGTCGGTCCACATCCGCTGGTCGGTCAGGCAGCTGAAGGGGATCCCCTCGGTGATGAACTCGTCGATGAAGCGGAACATCTGGTAGCGCGCCCGGAACAGCAACATTACCGTCCCGTCCTCCTCCTCCTCGAGCGTCGCGCGGACGTTCCGAACCAGATCGAGCATCGAGGGGCTCTCGATCCCCTCGACGACGCCGCCCTCTTTGCGGGGCTTGAGGTCCTTGTCCTGGCGCTTGTCGATGTGGCGGATCTCGCGGTTGACGACGTTCAGCACGTCCGAGGGAAGCCGGTAGGAGTTCGGCAGGATCACGTCTTCGTCGACGTCCTCGTCGAGCAGCAGGGCGGGATCGGCGCCCTGCCAGGAGTAGACGACCTGGTCGTCGTCGCCCGCGATCAGCACCTTCTCCATCTGGGGTTTCCACTCCTCGTACACGTCGTACTGCAGCGTCGTGATGTCCTGGAACTCGTCGATCACCAGGTAGTCGACGTTCGGGAGCAGCGAACGCTGCTTGACCCGCTCGAGCATGTCGGCGAAGCCGGTCAGGCCGTGATCGCCCTTGTAGTTGCGCCAGCCCCGGATCGCCTCGGGCACGTCGATCCGCTCGTCGTCGCTCGGCCAGGTGGGCGTGTACTTGTTGCCTTCCTGGGCGTTCGGGTCGATCTCGGGCGGCAGGCGCACCTCCTCGTCGTCCCACTGGAAGGGGACGTCGTACCAGTCGGCGACGTCGCGGCGGGTCCGCTGGAGCCACTGGCTGGTTGCGATGATCTTGTTTCCGAGTGTCGTCGAGCGCGCCGTCCGGCGGCCGGCGCCGCCGTACTCGTCCTCGAACTCGATGCCGAACTCCTCGCAGAAATCGCTCTTGTCGGATTCGCCCACCACGTCGCCCCGCGAGAGATCCAGCAGCTCGTAGGCTTTCGCGTGCATCGTGCAGACGTTGCCCTGCAGCGCGCGCGGATTCTCGTCGATTCGCTCCGCGAGGCGCTCGCGGATCTCCTGGGCGGCCGCTCGCGTGTACGAGACGACCAGGACGTCGCGCACGTCGACCCAGTCGTCCTCTAACAACTCGTCGACGCGGTCGAGGAGGGCGGTCGTCTTACCGCTTCCCGGACCGCCGAACAGCCGGGTTACGGTCGCATCGGCGTCGGTCATTACAATGGGTAACGCCACGAACCCCCATAAGCCTCTGGATTCGGGCTCGAAAACGCCGTAATTTAGTTCCCGCGCGGCGAGCGTGCTTCGCGGACGTCGCTGCCGTCGCGGATCTTGTCCTCGCACTGGGGGCAGACGCGCGGCTCCTCGGTCCCTCTGGGCGTGAACACTCGCGCGTAGTCCCGCGTCACGAACGCATCACAGTTCTGGCATCGGGGCATTTCTATCTCCACCGTTTCCTGAGGAAATAATGGATTATAATAGTATCGGCGAGTAAGGATTCAACTATTTACGCGGCGAGAATAACGTCCGGTGCCGATAACCGACCGCTCCGGTGGATCAGTCGTCCGCGACTGCGGGTCCGGTCGGGCCCCACCCGCAGACCGCACACTCCGAAGCGTCGGTGTCGTGGAGTCCGCCACACTCCGGACACTGCTTCTTGTTGTAGCTCCGCTCCCATCCTACTGTCTCCGTGTCGTGACCGCGACGCGATAGGAAGCTGTCGAGCACGTCGTCGCCGGCATCGTTGGGTGCGGACGCCATACAAGGTATGGTAAGGCACACCACGCACTTAAAATGTGGTACTGTGACAGAGGTTGCCTGTCACCGTGCCAATCGTAGCTACTCGGCCCGGAAAGCACAAGATCGCGCGTCCTACTGCTCGCAGAACGTAGTCTGCCGGTTAGAAGGGGGCGTCGGCGTCGCCGGACGTCGCGCTCGGGCCCTCGTCGCTCGATTCGGTTCCGGTCGCGCTCTCGACGTCCTCGCGTCCCGACGCCACGTCGCCGTCCCACGCGCGGAGGCCGCCGTCGAGGTTGTACACGTCGGCGTCGTCGTCGACGCCCTCGTAGGATTCGAGCATCCGGGCGGCCTTCTGGGAGCTTTTGCCGATCGCGCAGGCGACGACGATCTCGTCGTCCCAGTCGATCTGATCGACCGTGCGCGGCAGTTCGGGGAACGGGACGTTCTCGGCGCCGGGGATGTGGGCCTGCCGGAACTGCGCCGGCTTCCGGACGTCGACGATCTGGGGCGCGTCGTCGTCGTCCTCGATCCGTTCGGCGATCTCGTCGGGCGTGACGTCTTCGACCATCTGGCTCCCCGTTGGGCGCTGGCGGGCTAAAGCGCTTCGACGGCGGGACTCGCTGCCGTCTCGATCCCGGGTCCGTTCCCTCGCGCTTAAGCGAATCGACCGGCTATGCCCCGCCATGACCGATCTTAATCTCGATCCGGTCCAGCTGGACCGGTACTCCCGGCACGTCATCATGGACGACGTGGGGCCCGAGGGCCAGCGGGACCTGCTGGACGCCGCCGTGCTGGTGATCGGCGCCGGCGGCCTCGGCTCGCCCGCGATCCAGTACCTCGCGGCCGCGGGCGTCGGGCGCGTCGGGATCGCCGACGACGACGTCGTCGAACGCTCCAATCTCCAGCGCCAGGTGATCCACGGCGACGCCGACGTCGGGCGGCCGAAGGTCGACAGCGCCGCGGACTTCGTCGAACAGTTGAATCCCGACGTCGACGTCGAGACCCACGAGACGCGCGTCACCAGCGAGAACGTCGACGCGCTGCTCGACGAGTACGATCTGGTGGTCGACGGCAGCGACAACTTCCGGACGCGCTACCTCGTCAACGACGCCTGCACGCTCGGGGGCGTCCCGTTCACCCACGGCGCCGTGTTCCAGTTCGAGGGCCAGATCACCACGTTTCCGGCGGACGACGACGCGCCCTGTTACCGCTGCCTGTTTCCCGAGGCGCCCCCGGCGGGGACGGTGCCGGATTGCGAAACGACGGGCGTGCTGGGCGTGCTGCCCGGCACGGTGGGATCTCTGCAGGCGACCGAGGCGATCAAGCTGCTGCTGGGGAAGGGCGATCCGCTGGAGGGCCGGCTGGTCGTCTACGACGCGATGGAGCTGTCCTTCGAGACCGCGGAGTTCGAGAAGAACCCGGACTGCCCGGTTTGCGGCGACGACCCCGCGATCGCGTCGGTCGCGGACGTCGAGTACGACGAGCGGTGCGCTATCGGGCGTTAGCGCGATAAGTTCGGGACAAGAATAGCGCCTCAGTCGTCGGTCTGTGCCGCGACGTCGTCGGGAATCTCCTCGGCGAGCTCCTCGGGGATGTCGGCCGAGACGCCGGTCGGAAGCTCTCCGCTCTCCCCTTCGAGCATCTCGCTGACGAACGCCGGCGGGCCGTCCTCGCCGCCGAAGTCGGGGTCGAACAGCTGGAGCGCGGTGTTGATCGTCGTCCAGTCGTCCTCCGCGGCGGCTTCCCGCAGGCTCTTGGTCGGCGGTGCCAGCAGCTTGTTGACCAGCGCGTCGGCCATCGCTTCGAGAACCTCGCGCTGTTCGTCGGGCAGGTCGCCGTCCCCGTCCATCTCGGCCTCCAGTTTCGAGACGGCCGTCGAGACCTCCTCGGACTTGACGCGGTCGGCGCTCTCGTACATCGCGGCGATCACTTCGTCGGCCCGCTTGCGCTTGTACTGTTCGAGCAGCCGCTCGAACTCCCGGTCGATGATCGCCTCGACTTCGTCGACGGCTTCGCGGCGGCGCCGCTCGGTCTCGTCGGTCACCGACTGGAGATCGTCCAGGTCGAACACGGTGACCGGCGACAGCTCCGCGACCTCGGGCGCGATGTCGCGGGGCTGGGCCACGTCGACGACGGTCGTCTCGCCGCCGTCGGAAAAGGCCTCGGCGTCGAGCAGCGGTTCGTCGCTGGCGGTCGTCGTGACGACCAGATCCGCTCGTTCGGCGACCGTCTCCGCGGCCGGTAGGGCGACCGCGCTCGCGTCGGCGTCGACCTCCTTGGCGACGTGTTCGGCGTGCGGGACGGTGCGGTTGGCGATCACCAGCTCGGCGACGCCCCGGTCGGCCAGCGACTGGGCCGCCAGCGTCCCCATCTCGCCCGCGCCGACGACCAGCGCGGTCGCGTCCTCGATGGACACTTCCTCGGTCGCCACCTCGGCGGCGGCGCTGCCCAGCGAGAGCACGCCCTCGTTGAACGCCGTCTCCGTGCGGACGCGCTCGCCGACGCGGATCGCCTTGGTGACGGCCTCGTCGAGCATCGGCCCGATGCCGCCGACGCCGCGGGCGTCCTCGTAGGCCGTGCGGACCTGGCCGATGATCTGGTCCTCGCCGAGCACGAGCGATTCGAGCCCGGCGGCGACTCGCATGAGATGCCGGAGGCTCTCCTCGTGGTCGGTGTACACCACGGACTCCTCGGACACCTCGTCGGCGAAGCCGCCCAGCGTCGCCCGCCCGACCGTCGGGTCGTCGGTGACGACGTACGCCTCCGTGCGGTTGCAGGTGTGGAGCGCGAACGCCTCCTCGACGCCCGGTCGGGCGAGCAGTCGCTCGACCTCGGCGCGCTGGTCGTCGGCGCCGGCGGCGGCGACATCGTCGACGCTCGCGCGCTGGTGGGCGACGCTGACGCCGGAGATGACGCCCGATCCCGTCAGCATGGCGACCCCCCGGCGCGCTCGCCCAGTTCCTCGTTGATCACGTCCCGTGCCACTTGACGGGCATTAGTGTCTCCGGTACGTAAAGCCTTCCAAACGCGCGACGATTGCACGACGGCTCTGATCGCACCCCGGCGCTCCGCGGGGTCGTCCACGTGAGCTTTCAGCTCCGAGCGCAGTTCGCCCGTCAGTTCGGCCATCGCGCCCGCGCCCGCCAGTTCGCTCTCGATATTCCGGCGGAGCTGGCGCGAGAGCGCCGGGCTCGTCCCGCCGGTCGCGACCGCGGCGACGACCGGATCGTCCCGCACCGTCGCGGGGACGACGACGCTCCCGGCGTCGCGCGACCCGCTGCGATCGGCCCGGTTGACCAGCGCGCCCCGCTCGCGCGCGGCGTCGGCGGCGGCCTCGTTGACGGCCTCGTCGTCGGTCGCCGCGACGACCAGCGCGGGCTCGGTCCGCTCGACCCACTCCCGGATCTCGGCGGGGTCTGGCGCCGCGCGGACGAGCTCGCTGTCGCCGAACTCGCGGTCGCCAAAGTCGGGGCCGAGCACGATCACGTCGGCCTCGCGGGCGAACCGCCGTGCCTTCCGGGCGCCGACGCTCCCGCCGCCGACGACCAGCACCGTCGCGCCCGAAAAGTCGTGGAGTAGCGGTATCATCAGGGTCCTCTCGGTCGTTCGATTCCTTTCTCTCCGGTCCACTCGCAGGTTTGGCCGAACACGTTCGGTTACTCGTCTCCTCCGGTCGGCGTCGGCTCGTTCGTCTCGTGCTCGCCGTCCGTTCCCGCCTCGCCGTCGGCGTCCGCCTCGGTGTTCGCGCTCGCGCGCTCGTCGATCCTGATTCCGGTCTTCTTGAGGATCTGCGTCGAGAACAGCGTGTCCCAGTCGTCCTCGCCCACGTCCCAGAACTCCGCCATGCGCTCGCGGACCTGCTCGACGCGCTCGGCGCTCTCTTCCTCGCTGCGGCCGTGTGTCATCGCGAAGAAGTTGTACGGCCAGACGCCGTCGTGGCGCGGGCGCTCGTAGCAGTGGGTGACGAACGGCAGGCTCGCGATCTCGGGGCCGACGTCGGCGACTTTCTCGTCGGGGACGTCCCAGACGGTCATCCCGTTCTCGGTGTACCCCAGCGCGTAGTGGTTCGGGATCACGCCGACTCTCCTGACTTTCCCCTCGGCGTCGAAGCGCTTGATCGTCTCGCGGACCCACGCGGGGTCGGCGTCGATCGCCTCGGCCACGTCGGCGTACGGCGTCGCCGTGATCGGCAGCCCGTCCTGAATTTCGAGCACGAGGTCGCGCTCGGCGGGCGTCAGCGTCCCGCGCTCGCTCGGCGTCACGTCGGGCCCGAGACCCGAGAGGTCGACGTCGCCCTCGGGGATCGGCCCGTCGACGTGGAACTTCGCCTCGACGCGGAACTCTTGCTGCTTGGGCAGGTTGTACGTCTCCTGGCCCGTCTCGGCCTCGATTTCCGCGAGCACGTCCTCGACGCGGTCGGGGTCGGCGACCGACACCACGAACCAGACGTTGAGATGGGGATGCTCGCGCTCGTAGTTGTGCGCGACTTCGCGGTGGTCGTTGACGGCGTCGACGACCTCGTCGAAGCGCTCCTCGGGGGCGTGCATCGCGACCAGCGTCGCGGCGCCGCCGATCTCCTGGGCGTTGATGAGCGCGCCGAATCTGGTCAGCGTGCCCTCCTCGTCGAGGTCCTGTACGCGCGCAAGCAACTCGTCGGCGTCGATCTCGACGCCCCGCTCGCGCAGCGCGGCAGCCGCCGGCTCGAAGGGCTCCGCGACGACCGGAAACCCGCCCTGGAACGCGTTGACGATGGCCCGATCGCGCTCGTCGAGGCCGACGTCGGTGGTCATACCCGGAGGTCGGGACCGCCGGTGCATAAGCCCCTCGGCACGCGACGAATCGGCCGCGATCTCGGTCGCCGCCCGCCTCGCAGTCGGCGCCGGACGCCGCGGTACTGCGGACGCCGCCCGACTGCGCCCGCCCCGCTACTGCCTGACGTACAGCGTCAGGATGCCGAGCGCGAGCAGGCCCAGCCCCCACCACAGCGAGTCGCCGGGCAGCACTTTCAACACGAGCGTCACGATGCCGGAGGACAGCAGGGACCAGCCGACCGTCGTCTGGTAGGACATACGGGGTCTACCGCCTCCCGACAGTTAGTTTTCAGGGCAAACGACGTGGGTGCTGCGACGCGGAGCGTCGCGTCACCGCGACGCCACGGCGCCGTTGCGGGGCCGGTCGCCGCCCGCCCGGCGTCGCCCGAGAAATTATCACGGCGCCGGCCGCACGAACCACCATGAGCGGTCGCTACCGGCTGACGAGCGTCGACGCGGTCGAGGAGGAAGGGTCCTGGCTGTTCACGGTTCGGGACCAGCACGGCAACGACGAGGAGTTCTTTCTCGTACCCTGCGACGACCCCGACCGGCCGGCGGTCGAAGCGTGGCTCAACCGCTGCACCCACGAGTCCCAGCGCCTGTATCGCGAGGGCGTCGGCGCGATCGTCCGCGACGGCGGGGTGGTCTGTCCGAAGCACGGCTCGATCTTCGACACCTGCACGGGCTACTGCGACAACGGCGAGGCCGCCGACACGACGCTGCCGGACGTCGAGATCGCCGTCGATGGCGGACAGGTGTATCTGGTCGACGACGACGTGACGTTCCTGCGCGCGGGACCGAGCCGCGACGACGATGACGACGACGGTCCGAGTTCGACGTCGCACCTGCAGTTCTGACACGACACTTCTGCGGGAGTCTCCGGCGGCGATCGTTTCGTCGGTTGAGGCTCCCCTGAGCCACCGCGACGGCACGTAGACTGAAGTTCGCGTTATCGTATGTGATAACGAGACGATGATCGATCCGCTCGTGGCGTCGATGATCGCCTACTTCGGGATCACTATTCTCATCGCCTGGTGGTACGGTCGCGGCGCGGGGGCGGGCTACGTCGAGTTCACCCTCGCGGGCAAGAACCTTGGACTGGTCCCGTTTACGATGACGTACTTCGCCACGTTCGTCGGCGGCGGGCTGACGATGGGGATCGCCCAGAAGGCGTTCGTCGACGGTATCAGCGCCCAGTGGTACGCGATGACCCAGGGGATCGCATGGATGTCGATCTCGCTGGTGATCGGCTACCTGTACGCCTTCGACGTCGTCAGTGTCCCGGAACTCCTCGGGCGCGTGTTCGGGTCGTCGACCAAGTACTTCGCGGCGCTCGCGACGGTGATCGGCCAGATCGCGCTGACGGCGGGCCAGACGATCGGCATGGCGACGATCATCGCGACGGTCACGACGATCCCGCTCGACGTGGCGTTCTGGATGAGCACCCTCGTGTTCGTCGGCATCACCGCCTGGGGCGGGATGAACTCCGTCGCCTGGGCGGACACGCTCCACGGGATCATCATCATCGTCGGCATGGCCGCCGCGATCCCCGCGGCGCTGGCCAACACCGGCGGCGTCGGCGCGGTCGCCGCCGGCGTGCCCCAGGGACACACCGACTGGCTCGGCGTGGGAATCGTACAGATCGCGACCTGGTATCTCCTGTACATCACCGTCGCCGGCGCCCAGCAGCACCTCCTCCAGCGGACGTGGTCGGCGAAAGACGCCGGCACGGCCAGGCGCGGCGTCTTCCTCGCGGGCCTGGTCATCAGCGGCTACGGCATCCTGACCGCGACCGCGGGGCTGATCGCGTACGCGGAGGGCGCGGGCGTCGACTCCTCGATGGCGTTCGCCTGGACGCTCCAGAACACCATCCACCCGGTTCTGGGCGGCGTCCTGCTGGCCGCGGCCGTCGGGGCGGTGATGAGCGGCGCCGACTCGATGCTGCTCGCCGGGGCGACCACCTTCGTCAACGACATCTACGTCCCGTGGAGCGGCGGCATGGAGAACGTCTCCCAGACCCACCTTGTGCGGGTGACGCGGCTGGTGATCCTGGTGTTCGGCATCGGCGCCGCGGCCATCGCGCTCAGCGGCGTCGAGATCGTCGTCATCGACAACCTCGGGATGGGCGTGATGTCGGTGCTGTTCGCCGGCGTGGTCGCGCTGTTCTGGCGCCACACCGATCGACGAGCCGGCTTCCCCGGCCTGCTCGTCGGGGGCGCGGTGTTCGTCGTCTGGCGGTTCGTCCTCGGGGAACCCGAGTTCTTCGGCGAGGGGGCGGTCGAGGCGGCGGTTCCTGGCACGCTCGCGGCGCTGCTCACGATCGCGGTTCTGAGCTACGCGTGGGACGGCGAGACGTTCACCGTCGAGGAGATTCAACGCGCGGCGACGCGCGACATGAATCGGTTCACCCAGCGGGATCTGCGGACGAGCGACGGCGATACCGACGCGCCGTCTGCGGACGACTGAACGAGCGGCGCCGCGAGGCGTCGGGACGCGTCGCCGTTGCTACTCTCCTTCGACGCCCGTCACGTCGAAGCCCAGTTCTTCGATGTCCTCCAGAATGGCGTCGTGGTCCGCGCTGGCCTCGTAGTAGATCACGATGTCGAAACTCCCCTCGCGCAGCAACTGCTGGCACTCCCAGACGAACTCCTCGTCGTCCAGCGTGAGGCCCTGGTGCTGGTTCGAGGAGAAGTCCGGATCGTCGTTGCCCGAGTAGACGAACGTGTCCTTCGGGTCGATCCCGGAGTGCTCGGCGATGATCTCGCCGGCGTCGATCGTCGCCTGCATCATGTCGATCTCGTCGTCGCCGTCGAAGTCGGTGTGGACGATCGCGCCGTTGAGATCGACCTCGCCCGGTTCGAGCAGTCGCTTCGTGCGCCGGTAGAGCTCCTCGTCGAGTACCTCGGCCATATACAAACTTGCTCCAGCGCCGGTAAATCGCTCACGGTCTGGAGTTCGCGTCTCGAAGGCGGGACGCCGCTCGCGAGCGGGAACGCGGTGGATCTCGCAGTTGGTCGCGACGCTGTCGCTATCGGACGCGAAATACGGAAAAGCTCGCTTCACGGGCGGACCGGCGGACTACGTCCACTCGACGCCCGGAACCGCTCCGCGGCGTCGGCCACCTACAGGCGGACGAGGTTCTTCGCGCGCGGGCCCTTGTCGGCCTGCTCGATCTCGAACTCTACTTCCTGTCCTTCCTCGAGGTCGGGACCGCCGACGTCTTCCATGTGGAAGAAGACGTCCTCGTCAGCCTCGTCGGTGTCGATGAAACCGTAACCGCCAGTGTCGTTGAAGAAATCAACTTCGCCTTTCGCCATTGCACCTGAACAGAAGAGCCGCGAACACATAAACGGTGCGGGTTAGTTTTATGTGGGATGCCCGTTCGCGTCGCCCTCGCCCCTACTCGCGCCGGTAGACGTGACGGCGAGTACGGAAAGACACATGTGTGCCCGCCCTGACCGATCCTGTATGAGAGAGTGGTTCGGGCGGCAGGTCCGCTCGGGGTACGAGCGACTGCTCCGGCGGGAGATCGAGGGGGTCCCGACCCACGTCGCGGTCATCCAGGACGGCAATCGGCGCTACGCGCGACAGAACGGTGCAGACGCGCCCGACGGCCATCGAGCCGGCGCGGAGACGACCGAGCAGGTCCTGGAGTGGTGCCAGGATCTGGGCGTCGAGGAGCTGACGCTGTACGCCTTCTCGACGGAGAACTTCGATCGACCCGACGAGGAACTCGAACCGCTGTTCGACCTCCTCGAAGGCAAGCTCCGCGAGTTCGCCGACGCCGATCGGGTCCACGAGAACGGCGTCTGCATCCGCGCGCTCGGCGACGTCGAGCGGCTCCCCGAGCGCGTGCAGGACGCCGTCGCCTACGCCGAGGAACGGACCGAGGGGTACGATCGGTTCGTCCTGAACGTCGCGCTCGCGTACGGCGGCCGCGCGGAGCTGCTGTCGGCGGCCCGCTCGGTTCTCTCGGATGTCGACGCCGGGGCGCTGTCGCCCGGGGAGATCGACGTCGAGACGGTCGAGGAACGCCTCTACGAGCGGCCCGTTCGGGACGTCGATCTGATCATCCGCACCGGCGGCGACGAGCGCACCAGCAACTTCCTGCCGTGGTACGCGAACGGCAACGAAGCCGCCGTGTTCTTCTGTGCGCCCTACTGGCCCGAGTTCCGGCAGGTCGACTTCCTGCGGGCGATCCGGACCTACGAGCACCGCCAGGAGTCCTGGCGGACGGCCAGGGCGCGGCGCGCGCTCGCACTTCTCCGGGCGACCGGGAGTGCCGAACTCGACGAGGCCAGGAACGTGCTCGAACGCTTTCGGGACGCGCTGCCCAGCAGCGAGCGCGAGCAGCTCGATCCGGAGGAGTTCGACGCCGACGAGCGGGCCGCCGACTGACCGTCAGTCCCCGTCTCTGGCGGCTCAGCGTCCGAATCTCCTCGTCCGATTCTTGTACTCCCGGATCGCGCGGAGGTAGTCGCGCTTGCGGAAGTCCCGCCAGTTCACGTCCGTGAAGTACAGTTCGGAGTACACCGACTGCCAGATCATGAAATCCGAGAGCCGCTCGGCGCCGGTCTTGATGACGAGGTCGGGCGCGTCCGGGAACACCAGCCGCTCCTCGACGTCGTCCTCGCTGATCGCGTCGGGATCCAGCTCGCCCGATTCGACCTCGCCCGCGAGCGATCGCACCGCGGCGGTGAACTCGTGTTTGCCGCCCAGCCCGATGCTCACCTGGATCGGCGCGTCGGCCCGCGACCGGTCCTCGGGGCCGCGCACGGCCATCTCCCGCGGCGCGGCGACGTCGGTCAGCGAGCGCTCCAGCGTCGGCACGGCGGCCTCGTCGAGGACGCTGACGTACACCGTCACGCGCTCGGCGCCGTACTCGAACGCCCACCGGAAGAACGTCTCTAGCGTCTCGTAGGCGCCCCGCTCCAGCAGGTCGCGCTCGGCGACGATCAGCGCGACGTGCTCCGGCGGCGCGGCCTCCTGGTTGCGAACCCGCAGCGAGAGGTACCGGTCGTACAGTCCCACGGACGACTGTTAACGGCCACGCTGGTAAATGGTGCGACCGGCGTCGACGCGCGCTCGGATCGGGTAGTCGGGTTCGTTCGAACGCCGCCATGCGGACGAAAGCCTGATCGCCACGATGGCTCGGCGGCTCTTCGGTTCGGGAAGGTTAAGTAAGCCTCAGCAAAAGGAAGCGAGTAACGTGACATCGACCGTCCGCCGCGCGGGTGCGTTCGCCGCTGTCGGGACCCTCGCGGTTCTGGCCGCGGCCGTGCCCGCGGCGGCCGTGGCCGCGTTCGTTGCGGTGGCCGCCGCAGCCGCGACGATCACGGACGGCGCCGCCTTCGAGCTGTTCGCCCGACCGGGCGACCGGCGCGACGAACGCCTCAAGGGGCTCGTCGGCTTCGCCGTCGCGGCGGCGCTGTTGGCCGGATTCGCCACCTTCGGCGAGCTCCCCGTTCGGGTATTCGTCGGGACGGTCGTGCTGTACGCCTACGGGAACCTCGCCGGCGAGATCGCCCAGCGACGCGTCGGCGGCGAGGTCGCCGAAGCCGTCGGGTTCGTCGTCGGCGGGCTGCTCGCCGGCGTCGCCGCCGTCCAGGCGACCGCGCTGGTGACCGACGCCGCTCTACTGCCGTTCGCGGAAGTGGCGGTGCTGGCGACGACCGGCGCGCTCGTCGGCGCCTTGCTCCGGTCGGTACTGCTGGGCCGGGACGACCCGGCCGTGATCCTCTCGGTCGGCCTGCTGCTCTGGCTGATCGCCGCGCTGAACGTCGGCACGACGACGACGGACGTGCTCGTCGCGCTGGGCGTGACGGCCGCGCTGGGCTACACCTCCTACGCCCTGGAGACCGCGTCCGTCGAGGGGATGCTCGCGGGCGTCGTGCTCGCGTTTCTGGCGATCGTGCTCGGCGGGTACCCGTGGTTCGCCGTCATGATCGCGTTCTTCGGGATCGGCGGGCTCTCGACGAAGTTCCGCTACGACGAGAAGCTCGACCGCGGCGTCGCCGAGGACAACGAGGGCGCGCGGGGGAGCGCGAACGTGCTCGGCAACGCCGCCGTCGCGCTGGTCGCCGTGCTCGGCTACGCGGCGGCCTCCGCGGGCCTGTTCGGCGCCGATCCCGCACTGTTTCTGTTCGCCTTTACGGGGTCGCTCGCGACGGCGCTCGCGGACACGCTCTCCTCGGAGATCGGCGGGGTGTTCGATCGCCCGCGGCTGATCACCACCCTCGAACGAGTCGAGCCGGGGACCGACGGTGGCGTCACCTGGCAGGGGGAGATCGCCGGGGCAGCCGGCGCCGCACTCGTCGCCGCCCTCTCCTGGCTGCTGTTCGCGGAGGTGGGAGTGCCCGGTGCGCTGGTGATCGTCGCCGCCGGCGTGACGGGGATGACCGTCGACAGCCTGCTGGGCGCGACGATCGAGGGGAACAGCGTGGGCAACCAGAGTGTCAACTTCCTGGCGACGCTGTCGGGCGGGATCGCCGGCACGCTGTTCGCGCTGGCGGTCGGGCTGGCGGGGCTGCCGTGATCCGCGAGGCCGTCGAGGCCGACCGGCCGGCCCTGCTCGCCCTGCAGTCGCTGCTCCCCGAGCCGGCGCCCGAGGCGCTCGGCGCCGCGCTGGACGGCCCGGGCGAGGTGCTCGTCGCGACCGACGGCGGGAGCGAGCCGGGCGCGCGGCTCGGCGCCGGCGACCGAGACCGCCAGCGACCGATCGGCTACGTCTTCGCGATGCCGAGCGACGACAGCGCGTACGTCGCCGAGCTCGTCGTCGCCCCCGACCGGCGGCGGGAGGGCATCGCCTCGCAGCTGTTTTCCCGACTGTTCGATCGGCTCGAGGACCGTAGCGTCCGGCTCGTCACGCTGGCCGTTTCGCCGGACAACGACGAGGCCCGTGAGTTCTACGAGGAGTGGGGCTTCCGGGAGGTCGATCGGGATTCCGAGTACTACGACGGCGACCCGGCGCTGTTGCTGGCCCGGCCTCTGTGAGCGAAGAATGATCGAAAGAAATGGCGGCGAACGCTACCCGCCGTCGCCGAGCAGCTGGTCGGCGGTGCGCAGCCGGACGCTCGTCGGCCGCTTGGTGAACTCGCCGAGCGAGCGGGCGACCGCTTGCGAGACGCCGCGCTGGGCGGCGACGTCGAGCAGCCGCTGGCTGAGTTCGCCGTCGAGCACGACGGCGCTCGGCGGTGACGCTGCGGCCTCGACGGCCTCGACGGCGTCTTCCGCGGGCGCCTCGTCGATTTCGCCGAACTCGTCGTCGAGCAGCCGCACCGTCTTGCGCTCGCCTCGGACCACGGCCTCGACGTGGCCGTGCAGCGTCTCCGGGACAGTCGTTTCGGCGTCGCCCGACCCGGTTTCGGCGTCCGTCCCGGTTTCTTCGACGTCCGCCGGTTCGGGCGTAACGTCGGGCGATTCGAGTTCGGTCTCCGCGGCGCTCTCCTCGGCATCGTCGACATTCTCAGCTGCGGCGTCCGCCTCTTCGGCGGCGTCCGCGACTGCGGGTTCGTCGGGACTCTCGGGGCCGTCGACCGCGTCGCCCGACTCCGACGAGTCCGCCGCGGCGTCGTCCGACTCCGGCGCGGGCATCGCGCTCCCGTCGGTCGCGGCGACCGCGGTGCGCGGCGTCGAGGCGTCCGCGACGGCGTCGTAGGGGACCTTGTCCCGCAGCGCCTCGAACACCTCGTGGCGCGAGAGGTCCTCGACCGACCGGCCGTCGGGCGCGAACGTCACGTAGTCGACGTCGGCGACCTGCGAGAGCTCCCGCAGGATCAGGTCGCCGCCGCGGTCGCCGTCGAGAAAGGCGGTGGTCGTCCGCTCGGCGGTCAGGTCGGCGACGACGTCGGGGACGTCGGTGCCCTCGACGGCGACGGCGTTCTTGACGCCGTACTGCAGGAGCGTCAGCACGTCGGCGCGCCCTTCGACGATCACGACGGCGTCGCTGTCTTCGACGCGGGGACCCGCGGGGAGCCCCTCGTACTCGGTGACGTCGGCGACGCGGACGCGCTGGCGCACCTCCTCCAAGATCTCCTGGCTGCTCATCGCGGTCTCGTCGAACGCCTCGACGAGCAGCTCGTGGGCGCGGTCGACGATCTGGCGGCGCTTGGCCGCGCGCACGTCCTCGATGTTGGTCACGGTGAGATCGGCCCGACAGGGACCGACCCGCGTGATCGTCTCCAGCGACGCGGCCAGCGTCGCTGTCTCGACCTTGTCCAGGCTCGTCGCGATCGTCACCTCGCCGCGCGACTCGCCGCCGCTGCTGTCGATCTCGACGTCGATGCGCCCTACTTTCGAGGACTGCTGGAGGTCCCGCAGATCGAGCTCCTCGCCGAGCAGCCCCTCGGTCTGCCCGAAGATGGCGCCGACGACGTCACTCCGCTCGACCACCCCGCTCGCGGTCACGTCGGCGTGGATGAGATATTTCGTTGTATCGTCCATTGATGATCTGCCCCGGTCGGGGGCGTGATTGTGAATGACCCATGAACGGCTTCATGGTACGTTATATATGTTTGGGTCGGAACCTTCAAATACCTGTCGTCAGTTCTCGGCTCGACAGTAGGGTCCGGCGACGCCGCGCCCGCTCTATACGTGGTGACTCTTGTCGTACCGATCGATAACGGGTAATTAAAACGGAGGCAGCCGCCGGAGCGGGGCGGCGCGATGCACCGAACGGGCGCTACCGCGCCTGATGGGGATCGTCGAGCACCGTCGCGCCGTGAGCCAGCGACGCGATCGGATCCTCCGGATCGTCGTGCTCGTAGACGATCGCCTCGACGTCGGCCTCGCGCGCGGCGTCGACGCAGGCCGGCACGTCGAGGACGCCCTCGCCGAGCTCGACCGGCTCGCCGTCCGCGCTCACGTCCTTGAGGTGGACCAGCGGGATCCGGTCGTCGAACCGCCGGAGCAGCTCCGTCGGATCGTAGTCGGCGGCTTTCGCCCAGCCCAGATCGAGCTCGAAGCCGACCGCGTCGTCGGTCTCCTCGACGAGGAGCTCGAACGCCGACCGGCCCTCCGTCCCGCGGGGCGAGACGAACTCGTGGTCGTGGTTGTGGTAGCACAGCCGCATCCCGTGCGGTTCGAGCAGGCCCGCGAGCGTCTCCAGATGGTCGGCCGTCTCGGCGACGGCGTCGCGCTCGTCGAAGTGGGATTCGTCGAGGTACGGCACGACGACGGTCGCGCAGTCGACCGCATCGCACGCTTCGACGACTTCCTCGGTCGAGCGCTCGATGCGGTCGTCGGCGACGTGCGCGGCCGTCGCCGTCAGATCGGCGTCCGCGAGCGCCTCGGCGACGCCGTCCTCGGTCGGCGCCGCGGCGAACTCGACGCCGTCGAGCGGCGTCTCGCCGACCCGTTCGATCAGCTGCGCGGTCGGTTCGCCGACGTTCCGGAGCGTGTACAGCTGGACTGCCGTGTGCATGTTCGCGACTGCGACGGACGCACTGAAATAGGTCCGGCCTCCGGCGACCGACGGTCGATCGACGATCGCGTGGACCGGTCCGACACGTCATCGGCCGATCGGCTACCGTCGCGGGGTATCGAACAATATTTCTCTTCAGTCGCACCGTCTGGTGACGAACGACAATCTTTAAGCGCGTCTGACGGCGACCCGCCTAGTAATGACGTCGTCGACCGAGCGGATCGGCTGGGGCATCGCGTTCCTCCTCCTGGCGGCGCTGGGGATCCCGTGGTTCCTCTGGGGGTCCGACCGCGTCGTCGCGGGGCTGCCCGTCTGGATCTGGTGGCACGTCGGGTGGATGCTGCTGACCGCAGCCGCGTTCTGGCTGTTCGCGCAGCGCTCGTGGGGGCTCTGGATCGAGAGCGACGCCGCCGTCGAGGATGGCAAAGCGTCCGCCGCGGGGGCGACCGCAGCCGACGACCCCGGAGGTGACCGACCGTGAGCCAGGTCGCCCTGCAGCTGGGCATCGTCGTCGGCTATCTCCTGCTCGCGCTCGGCGTCGGCCTGCTGGCCTACCGGCTCACCGACCGCACCGCGGAGGACTTCTATCTCGCTTCCCGCACCTTTGGCACGGTCGTCCTGCTGTTCACGACGTTCGCGACGCTGCTGTCGGCCTTTACGTTCTTCGGCGGCCCGAACCTCGCCTACGCGTCGGGCCCCGAGTGGATCCTCGTGATGGGCGTGATGGACGGGATCCTCTTCGCGATCCTCTGGTACGTGATCGGCTACAAGCAGTGGCTGATCGGCAAGCGTCACGGCTACGTCACGCTCCCCGAGATGCTGGGCGACCGGTTCGGCTCGCCGGCGCTGCGCGGGCTGGTCGCGCTCGTCAGCCTGTTCTGGCTCTTTCCGTACATCATGCTCCAGCAGATGGGCGCCGGCACCGCGCTGGCGGGCCTGACCGGCGGCTGGCTCCCCTACTGGGCCGGCGCGGCGCTGGTGACCGCCTTCATGATCGTCTACGTCGTGCTCGCGGGGATGCGCGGCATCGCCTGGACCGACACGATTCAGGGCGCCTTTATGCTGCTGGCGACGTGGGCCGCCGCGCTGTGGGTGCTCGACGCCGTCGGCGGGGCGGGCGCCGCGACCGCGGCGGTCGCCGAGTCGAACCCCGAGTTCCTCTCGCTGGGCGGCGGCGTCTACTCGCCGGCGTGGATGATATCGCAGGCCGTCAGCATCGCCTTCGGCGTCGCGATGTTCCCGCAGGTCAACCAGCGATTCTTCACGGCGGGCTCGAAGAAAGTGTTCAAGCGCACGTTCGCGCTCTGGCCGATCCTGGTCGTCCTACTCTTTGTCCCGGCGTTCCTGCTGGGCACGTGGGCGGCCGGCCTCGGAATCGCAGTCCCCGAAGGCGAGAACGTCCTCCCGATCCTGCTCAACGAGTACGCGCCGGGGTGGTTCGCCGCGCTCGTGATCGCCGGCGCGATGGCGGCGATGATGAGTAGTTCCGACTCGATGCTGCTGTCGGGCTCCTCCTATTTCACGCGGGATCTCTACCGCCCGTTCGTCTCGCCCGACGCCAGCGAGCGCCGCGAGGACCTGCTGGGACGGATCGGCGTCGTCGTCTTCGCGACGGCGACGTTCGTCGCCAGCCTCTACCGGCCCGGCGGGCTGGTCCAGATCGGCTCGACCGCGTTCGGCGGGTTCGCCCAACTCGCGTTCCCGGTGCTGGTCGCGCTGTACTGGCGTCGGACGACCCGCGCGGGGATGCTCGCAGGCGTCGGCGCGAGTCAGGCGTTCTACCTCGCGTCGGTGTTCATCGGGGCCGTCCCGAGCACGTACTGGGGTTGGGACGCCTCGATCCTCGGCATGGTCGTCGGGCTCGTCCTGACCGTCGGCGTCTCTGCGGTGACTCCTCAATCGGCCGACGCACGCAGCGCCCGGTTCGCCGAGCTTTCGGGCGCCGAGTAGCGAGCGCACTCTGATCCCGACCGCTTCCGGGAAGATACAAGCCCGACGGGGCCTATGCTCAGGATATGGTGGACAAGAACGTCGGCGGTCGCGACCGACTCGCCCGTGCACTGCTCGCCGCGCTGCTGACCGTCGCGGCGATCCGCTCGCTGCGACAGGGTCGACGAACGGTCGGGATGCTCGCGAGTATCAGCGCGCTGGGGTTCGGGATCAACGCGGTGACGTGCTTCTGCGGGCTGAATCGAGCGCTCGGCATCGACACGACCGAGGAGTAGGAACGTCCCGTTTTTCGTCGTGTACGCCGCCCGGGAAGCACGAGGGCGCCGAAGACTGGTCCTTTAAATAAACGCCGCCCCCACGTCTCTCGTATGCAAACGCACATCGTTCCGGTCGGGTTCGACTACGACCGGCTGATCGCGCCGCTCGTGCGCGACCAGTTGGACGTCGATCGGGTCGTCCTGCTTGAGGGTGCGGTGGGCAGCGAGGCCAACGTCGAGTACTCGCAGAACCTCTCCGAGAAGCTCGAACAGGATTTCCGGAACCTGCTGGGCGCCGAGACGGAACGATTCGTCCTGAAGGACGTCTACGACTACGACGCCGCCTTCGAACAGGCGTTCGCGATGATCAACGACGAACTCGACCGGGGCAACGAGGTCTGGGTGAACATCAGCGCGATGCCCCGGCCGGTCTCCTTCGCCTTCGCGACGGCGGCCCACTCGATCATGGTCGAGCGTCAGGAGGACCGCGAGAAGATCCACACCTACTACACCGCGCCCGAGAAGTACCTCGAAACCGAGCTCGCCAAGGAGCTGCGCAAGCAGCGCGAGCTGCTGGAGGATCTGCAGGCCGAGGGCGAAGCGGCGGACGACCGGATCGGGGAGCGCCTCGACAGCGCCGAGGAGCTGCTCTCGGAGTTCGACGAGCGCGGCACGACGATCGGCGCCAAGGAGATCGACGGGCGCCACATCGTCGAGCTGCCGGTCGCGTCGTTCTCGAACGTCAAGCCGTTCGAGGAGCTGATCCTCTTCACGCTGGGCGAGCACGGCGAGTTCGACAGCATCTCCGAGCTCGCGAAGGAGCTCGCGAAGGAGCTCAACGAGGAGTACACCGACAGCTTCCGCTCGAAAGTGATCTACAACGTCGACCGGCTCGGCCCGGGCGGCAAGGGGTACATCGAACAGGAGTCACACGGGAAATCCTACCGGACGCGCCTCTCGCGGATCGGCGAGCTGTGGGTGCGCTCGCACTCGAACGACCAGGAGACCAGCGTCGAACTGTAGCGGCTCAGTTCTGCGACCCGCCGAACTCCGGCGTCGGCACGACGCCGCGGATCACCAGCGCGTACGCGACGACTAGCAGCGCCGCCAGCACCAGCGGCGTCCCGGCGTCGCCCTGCAACCATCCCGGTAGCGCCGCGACGGCGTCGACCAGCGGCACCGCGGGCTCGAAGGCCAGTAGCCACGCGAGCAGGATCAGCGCCATCAAGAGCGAGGTCCCGAGTTCGGGCATCCGATCCCGGCTGTAGGCGTGTGCGACCAGCGCCAGCGCGGCGGCGTCCGAGACGATCGGCGCGTTGCTGGAAGGGTCGCCGGTCAGCACCGCGCCGAGCACCGTGACCGTGAGAAGGTAGACGAGGACGAGCACTGCACCGAGCACGGAGTCGTAGGCTGCGGCCCGGCGTCGAACGTCCGTCAGATCCATCGAGTTGCGGTAGCGACCGCGGCGTGATGAAGGTAGCGCACCCGGTGCGGATCTCAGTCCTCGTCGGCGTCCTCGCGAGGCGAAGCTGAGCGAGGGCTCGGAGAGCTTTGCTCTCCGGCGTCCTCCTGAGCTTGCGAAGGAGGGCTCAAAGCGCTCTGCGCTTTGGCGTCCTGACGAGCCTGCGAGTCAGGGCTCGGAGAGCTTTTACTCTCCGGCGTCCCGCCGCACGACGCCGAACTGCAGCGCCGCGCCGGCGCCGCCGGTCAGCACCGAGCCGCCGACGATCGTCGCCGACGCGTCGGTGAGCATCCCGTACACCGCCACGGCGGCGCCACACAGCGCCAGCACGCCGCAGGCGAGCGCGTAGTAGTCGAACCAGTCCTCGAAGACGGCCATCGATCGTTCGTTCCGGGCCCGGGCTGTTGAATGTTGGCGGCGATCGCGTCGGCGTCTCAGTCCCCGCCGCTGGCGACGCTCTCGCGGGCCGCCCACCGTTCGATCGCACGCTCGCGGAGCACCAGCAGGCTCGGCAGCACCGTGATACAGGCGACGAAGGCGTAGACGATGCTCAGGCCCGTCACGATGCCGAAGCGCTGGAGCGGCGGCGCCAGCGCCAGCGCGAGGACGCCGAAGCCCGTGGCCGTCGTCGCGGCGCTGCCCAACAAGGCGCCGCCGGTGCCCGCGACGGTCGCCGAGAGCGCCGCGTCGAGCCCGTCGTGCCGACGGCGTTCGTCGACGAAGCGCTCGGTGAAGTGGATGCTGTAGTCGACGCCCAGCCCGATAGCGAGGCTCGTGACGACCGCAGTCTCGCTATTAAAGGGCACGTCGAACAGCGCCATCGTGCCCAGCAGCCACGCCAGCGCGAGCACGACCGGCGCGAGCGCGACCGCCGCCAGGTCCGGCGCGCCGGTGCGCCACCAGTACAGTCCGAGCAGGAACGCGCCGATCACGACCAGCGTGACCGCAAGCGCCTGGATCAGCGTCTCCAGCAGCGCGTCCTGGAGGACGGCCGTGACGACTGGACCGCCGGTCGCGACGGCGCTCACCGGCGCCGACGCCTCGATCGACGCGGCGAACGCGCGGACGTCCTCGGCGACCGTCTGGGCCGACGCGTCGCCCTGCACGCCCACCGTCAGTCGGGCCGATTCGTAGTCGCCTCCATCCGTTCGGTACAGCACGCCGGCGGCCCGCTCGGGCGCGGCGTCGAACAGCGCGTCGTACACCGCGGCGACGTCCTCGTCGGGCAGGCCGTCGCCGTCGGCGTCGCGGGCGTCGATCGCCGCCGCGAGGGAGTCGTTTTCGGCGGCGACCGCTCGGAGTACCGTCGCGGGCGTCTCGGCGGCCGCGGCGCCGTCCGGCCGATCCGCGATGGCGTCGTCCGGGTTCGCCTCGCGCGTCGCGGCGTCGATCGCGCGCAACGTTTCGGGATCCGTTATTTCGCCGCGTAGCAGCACTTGCGCTTCGGCGTCCTGCCCGCGCTGGCGGAAGTTCTCGCCGAGATACTGAGCGTTCTCGCGCACGTCGAAGTCGCCGGCCGCGAGCGGGCCGGGCAGCGACTTCGCCCAGTCGGGCGCGTCCTCGGGCAGGAAGTCGGTCCGGTTGAACTCCGTGTCGATGCCGGTCGCGCCGTACGCGCCCGCCGAGGCGACTAGCACCGCGATCACCAGCACGCCGAGCGGCGCGCGCCGGGCGAGCCCGCCGGCGGCCCCGAGCGCCCGATTGATCGGCCCCGGCGTGACGCCGACCGCGGGGTTCCGACGCTCGCGCCCGAACCTGTCGAGTAGGCGCTCGATCTCCAGCTTCACCGCCGGAACCAGCGCCGCGAACACGACGAACGTCGCGAGGATGCCGGCGCCCGAGAGCACCGCGAAGTCCCGGATCGCCGTCAGCGGGCTGACGTAGTTCGAGAGGAAGCCGACGCCAGTCGAGAACGTCGCCGCGGCGAGCGCGAGGACGACGCCGGCGACGCCCGTTCGCATCGCAGCGGTCGGGTCGCGTCTGCCGGTCGCAGTGTCGTCCGTGTCGAGATCGCCCTCTCTCGCCTCGCGGTAGCGCATCACGACGTGCAGCGAGTAGTCGATGCTCAGTCCGATCAGCAGGAACGGCACCGCGATCAACAGCTGGCTGGAGGGGATGCCGAGCCAGCCCTGGGCGCCCGCGAGCCACGCCATCACGACGCCGATGCCGAACACGCCGATCAGCACGTCGACGACGTCCCGGTAGGCGATCGCCAGCACCCCGAGCACCAGCACCAGCGCGACCGGCGTGATAATGGTGAAGCTGTCGCCGACCGCGCGCGTCGAGGCGTCGTCGGTGACGCCCTGGCCGAACACGAACGCGTCGTCGAAGCGCTCCTCGACGAGTCCGTCGATCTCGACCTGCGCGTCGTAGGCGGCCTGCGGGTCGGCGTCGCCCGCACTCCCGTCGACCTGGAACACGAACGTGATCCGCGCGTCGGCGCTGGTCGCGCCCGGATCGTAGTCGGCGGGCAGGAACTGGTAGGGGTCGCCGCCGCGCGTCTCGGCGTCTGGAGCGAGCACGCGTTCGAGCAGCGACTCGACCTCGGCGTCTGACCGCGATTCGAGCGCCGCGATCTGCTGGTCGAGCGTCGGCGGCGGCGCGGTGCTGGCGTTCGTCTGGTTCCCCGCGCCCGCTCGATCCTCGTAGTACGCCGCCGTGGCGACGACGTTTTCCAGTCCGACGACGCCACTTTCGTTCCGCAGCGTCGCGTCGATCGACTCGTCAGATCGCATCTCCTGCTGGAGCCGTAATCCTGAGAGCAGCGACTCCTTCGTCAGCACGTCGCCCCCCTCGTCGCGGACGACAATCTGGGCGACGACGGCGTCGTCGGTGTCGTATGTCGCCTCGATCTCGTCGAGCGCGGCCCGCTCCTCGGAGTCGGTCTCGAACTGGCCGATGCCGCCCTCGCCGGCGCTACCCAGCGCCGCGCCGGCGCCGACGACGAGCGTCGCGACCAGCAACAGGACGATCACGAGCCGGCTGTGGTCGACCAGCGCGTCGGCGTACCGATCGACGAGCTCCCGGCTCATCGGTTCGGTTCCTCCTCCCTGAATTCGGGACGGGCGAGCGCCGGCGGCCCTCCGAGACGGCGCTTCGCGGGGTCGTACATACCTCGGTCTGACATCCCAGCGCTGATATACGTTCGGATGGAAACGGACTGTGTATAACCGACATCCGATTATGAACACCGACATCGACCGCGATCGGGGGGTGCTCACCCCCGCCGACCGGGCGTACCTGCTCGGCGAGGCCGAGATGAGCCACGAACAGTCGAAACGCAACGCCGAGGCGCGCATCCGCGGCCGGATCCGCGAGGGGATCCTCGATTTCGACCTGCTGGTCCACCACCTCGACCGGAAGGACCGCCGCCAGATATTCGAACGGGCCACCGACGACGAGGCGTTTCTCGACGGCATCACGGCGATGCTATCGTTCGCCTACATCGGGCTCAAAGAGCAGGGCGTCGACTTCGAGCGCGTGCTCGTCCCGGCGATCAGCGGCGCCGAGCGCGCCTACGGCATCGACCAGCAGTCCGCCAACGTCACCGTCGACGTCGAGTTCGACGTCGAGACCACCGTCGAGGCTCGGCTCGACGGCATCGCCGAGCGGTTAGACGACGGCGACCCCGTCGCGCCCCGCGAGCTGTTCTCGCTGGTCATGGAGGGCGAGCGCGCGCTCGACGATTACGAGCGCATCACGCTGCGGCTCGACGACGAGGAGGACCGCGCGCACGTGACGCGGCTCGCCGAGTATCTCGACGCCGACGTTCGGTACCGCAACGACGCCCTGGCCGTCCTGCGCCTCGACGCGGAATGACGCCGCTGTGGGCCGCCGCGCTCTCGAAACCACTAAGACGCGCGCGTCGGCAACTGTAGGTATGCCCGTCACCGCTGCCGACCCGCGCGGCAACGACGGCCCCCGCGGCGTGTTCGTAGGGGCGTCCTAGCCCCCTCACTCCTACCCCGTTTCGACGGATGTATTGCACCCGACCGGCTTTCAGCGATCAACGACCAGTATGTACGACCGATACGACGGACGGACGAGTTCGCGGCATCGACGACGCCCTTCGCGGGCGGTGAGAGCATGAGCCAAGACGCCGAAGAGCGCTCGGACGCCGATGGTCTCGACGGCGGCTACGACGCCGACGCGGTCGAGCCCAAGTGGCAGGACCGCTGGGTCGAGGCCGAGACCTACGCCTACGAGGGCGACCCCGAGCAGGACCCCAACACCACCTACGCCATCGACACGCCGCCGCCGACGGTGTCGGGCAGCCTCCACATGGGCCACCTGTACGGCCACACGCTGCAGGACTTCGCCGCCCGCTTCCAGCGGATGTACGACGGCGACGTCCTGTTCCCCTTCGGCTACGACGACAACGGCATCGCCTCCGAGCGCCTGACCGAGCGCGATCTCGGCATCCGCCACCAGGAGTTCGAGCGCCGCGAGTTCCAGCAGAAGTGCCGCGAGGTCTGCCAGGAGTACGAGGACTCGTTCACCGAGCAGATGCAGTCGCTGGGCTGCTCGATCGACTGGAACCACACGTACAAGACGATCGAGCCGCGCGTCCAGCGCGTCTCGCAGCTGTCGTTCCTCGACCTGTACGAGAAGGGTCGCGAGTACCGCAAGAAGGCGCCCGCGATCTGGTGTCCCGACTGCGAGACGGCAATCTCGCAGGTCGAGATGGAGGACGACGAGCGCGGTTCCCATTTCAACGACATCGCGTTCGAGCTCGTCGGCGACAACCTCGATCGCGACGAGTTCGTGATCTCGACGACCCGGCCCGAGCTGATCCCCGCCTGCGTCTCGGTGTTCGTCCACCCCGACGACGAGGACAACCAGGAGCTGGTCGGCGAGCGCGCCCGGATCCCGATCTTCGGCCACGAGGTGCCGATCATCGAGGACGAGCGCGTCGACATGGAGAAAGGCAGCGGCGTCGTGATGTGCTGCACCTTCGGCGACCAGAACGACATCGAGTGGTACCAGGCCCACGATCTGCCGCTGCGCGTCGCGATCGACGAGTCCGCGACGATGACCGAACTCGCGGGCGACTACGAGGGCATGAGTACGGAAGAGGCCCGCGACGCCATCGTCGAGGACCTCGACGAGGAAGGCTACCTCCGGGATCGCTGGGAGATCTCCCACGCCGTCCAGGTCCACGAGCGCTGCGACACGCCCGTCGAGTACCGCGTCTCCAAGCAGTGGTACGTGGAGATCCTCGATCACAAAGAGGAGTACCTCGAGGCGGGCCGCGAGATGGACTGGTACCCCGAGAAGATGTTCTCGCGGTACGAACACTGGATCGAGGGGTTAGAGTGGGACTGGCTGATCTCGCGCCAGCGCGACTCCGGCATCCCGTTCCCGGTGTGGTACTGCGAGGCCTGCGACGAGCCCGTGATGGCCGAGAAGGAGGATCTGCCGGTCGACCCGCTGGCGGACGACCCGCCGGTCGACGCCTGTCCCGAGTGCGGCCACGACGAGTTCGAAGCCGAGGAGGACGTGTTCGACACGTGGGCGACCTCCTCGCTGACGCCGCTGATCAACGCCGGGTGGGACTGGGACGCCGAGGACGAGCAGTTCTCGATGGACCACCCCGAACTCTACCCCTTCGACCTGCGCCCGCAGGGCCACGACATCATCTCGTTCTGGCTGTTCCACACGATCGTCAAGTGCTACGAGCACACCGGCGAGGTGCCGTTCGACGCGACGCTGATCAACGGCCACGTCCTCGACGAGAACCGCGAGAAGATGTCCAAGTCGCGGGGCAACGTCGTCGACCCCGAGAACGTGATGGCGGAGTACCCCGTCGACGCGATCCGCTACTGGGCCGCCAGCGCGTCGGTCGGCGACGACTTCCCGTTCAAGGAGCAGGATCTCGTCACCGGCGAGAAACTCCTCAGGAAGCTCTGGAACGCCTCGAAGCTCGTCGACCAGCTCACGCCCGCCGATCCGGTCGAGGAGCCCGACGAGCTCGACCCGATCGACGAGTGGCTGCTGGCCCGCCAGGACGCCGTGATCGAGAGCCTCACCGCGAAGTTGGAGGATCACGAGATCTCGAAGGCGCGCAACGAGCTGCGCGTGTTCTTCTGGAACACGTTCTGCGACGACTACCTCGAGATCGCGAAACAGCGCCTCGACAGCGACGATAGCGACTCCACGGCGTACGCCCTGCGGACCGCCCACCGGCGGTTCGTCGAACTGTTCGCGCCCCTGCTGCCCCACATCACCGAGGAGATCTGGCAGTCGCTGTACGCCGACGGCGGCTCGGTCGCCGAGGACAGCGTCCACCTGCGCGACTGGCCGACGCCGTCCGGCTACGACGCCGACCTCCAGTCGGGCGAGACGGCCCTCGAAGTGATCGGCGCGCTCCGGCGCTACAAGAGCGAGCACCAGCTCGCGCTGAACGCCGAGCTCGATCGCGTCGAGGTGTACGGCCGCATCGACGGGTTCGAGGACGTCGTCCGCGACGTGATGCACGTCGACGAGCTCGACGCCCGCGACGAGGCCGCCGACGTCACGACCGAGATCGCCGAGATCAGCCTCGACTACTCGCAGGTCGGGCCGAAGTTCGGCGAGAAAGTCGGCGAGATCGACGCCGCCCTCGAAAATGGCGAGTACGAGCTGTCGGACGGCACGCTCGAAGTCGCCGGCGAGGAGCTCGGCGCGGACCTGTTCGAGGTGCGCGAGGAGCGCACCTACGCCGGCGAGGGCCAGATGATCGAGGCCGACGACCTGGTCGTCGTCGTCCAGAACTGAGCGAGGCGTCGGATCCCGTCGACGCCGCGGATCGAATCGCGCGAACGCACCCGTAATTTTTTGCGCCACGACGCCGAAGTCGCCCGTATGGCGACGAACGACTCCGCCGCAGCAGGAGCCGGTATGCTCACCCTCAGGGGTGCCACCGGCCCCGCGATCGGCGCCCTCCTCGCGTGGCTGGCGATCGACGTCGTCGTCGATCCGGGCGGGTGGCCGGTTGGGGCGCTCGTCGCGGCCCTCGCGTTCCTCCCGCTCGTCGGCGTCGCGCTGCAGCGGAACGCCGCGGGCGTCGTGGTCGGTGGGCTCGTCGCGGTCGTCGCGCTGTCCGCACTCGGAGTCGTCCGCGGCGGGGCGCCGTCGACGCCGCTGCTCGCGGTGATGGCGCTCTGCGGCGCGTTCCTGGTCGTGTTCGGCTACGCGCTGAGCGATCCGACCGGGTCAGCCGCTCCCTGACTGCCGAAGTTCCAGCTTCTTCGAGCGGATCGCCAGCGAGAGATACGTCGCCAGCAGCGTCAGCAGGACGGCGCCGGCGGCGACGACGTCCAGCGCGTCCGCGCCGAGCCACATCGGCGTCGAGCGATCGACCGGGATGATCGTGTGGTGGGGCTCGCCGACGACGGGAATGAAGAAGTCGACGACCAGATCGAGCCCGTACCACGCGACGGCGACGCCGACCGCCTCGGTCGGGAAGTCGCTGATCCGGTAGATCACGAACGCCTGGACGACCATCCCGAGGTGGCTAAAAAACAGGAACAGGTACATCGCGGGGTGCTGGTGGGCGAGGTAGACGTCCGCGAACACCAGCAGGACGTACGGCGTCCAGAAGCCGAGGATCAGGTTGCCGAAAAAGGCCACGGCGTTGAGCCACTCCCGACTGTGCCCGCGCGCCCACGAGGCGAACGCGCCGGCGGCCAGCAGCGTCGCGGCGGGGCTGTCGGGCACCCACGGCCACATCACGGTCGGCGTGTCGAGCAGTTGGCCCGTCTCGAAGGCGTAGAACCAGAAGCCGAAGGCCGTCCCGACGAGGTTGATCGCGACGACGAGCCACACGTTCCGGAGCCCCAGATCCTCGACCGCGTCGGGGACCGGCGCGAGGTAGGCCGGCAACCTGTCGCGCTCGGGAAGTTCTCGCATCGTCCGTGGGATCTTCCGAGGCGACCAAAACGGTAGCGGTTCCGGCCCGGTCGTCGCGTTCCCTCCTCCTCCTGCTCTCTCGGCCCTTCCGCCGCCGGGAAAAATACTTGCCAGTTGGCACAAACGGCTACGTATCGATGATGAGTCTCGGCCAGAAGTTCGTCGCCCTCTCGACGATCGTCGGGCTCAACCTCGTGGTGCTGCACTTCCTCGGCTGGCTGTTCGTGTTCCTGTCGCTGTTCGTGTCGGGGCCGATGGCGATGGCCGTCCTGCGGCAGTAACACCGTCGATACCGCTCTCGTCCTCTGTACCCGCCTTTCGTCGGGGGTTCAGGCGACTGCAGCAAAGGAACCCGTTAAGTGTGGCGGGTCCTAACCGCGCGGTATGGCAGCAGAGACGGATCTCGAAGATCTCAAGCGCGGCACGGACCTCGTCAAGCGCGGCTTCGCCCGGATGCAGAAGGGCGGCGTGATCATGGACGTCGTGAACCGCGAGCAGGCCCGGATCGCCGAGGACGTCGGCGCGGTCGCGGTGATGTCCCTGGAAGCCGTCCCCGCCGATATCCGCAAGCGCGGCGGCGTCGCGCGGATGGCCGACCCGGCCGACGTCGAGGCGATCATCGAGGAGGTGTCGATCCCGGTGATGGGCAAGTCCCGGATCGGCCACGCCAAGGAGGCCCAGATCCTCGAGGCGACCGGCGTCGACATGATCGACGAGTCGGAGGTCCTGACGCCCGCCGACGACCGCTTCCACATCGACAAGCGCGACTTCACCGCGCCGTTCGTCTGCGGCGCGCGCAACCTCGGCGAGGCGCTCCGCCGGATCGACGAGGGCGCGGCGATGATTCGGACGAAAGGTGAAGCGGGCACCGGCGACGTCAATCAGGCCGTCCACCACCAGCGCAACATCAAAGGGGCGATCCGCAAGCTCGAAGGAATGGCCCACGAGGAGCGCGAGGAGTGGGCCCGCGAGCACGAGGCGCCCGCCGACCTGGTCCACGAGACCGCCGAGATGGGTCGCCTGCCGGTCGTGAACTTCGCCGCCGGCGGCATCGCGACGCCGGCCGACGCCGCCTTGATGATGCACCACGGCTGCGACGGCATCTTCGTCGGCTCGGGCATCTTCGGCGCCGAGGACCCCGAGGCGATGGGCACCGCGATCGTCGAGGCCGTCAACAACTGGGACGACCCCGACGCGCTGGCCGAGATCAGCAAGAACGTCGGCTCGGGCATGAAGGGCGACGCCAACGCCGACCTGCCCGAGGAGGAGAAGCTGCAGGGCCGCGGCGTCTGAGGACCGACCGAACACCCGACGACGACGGAGCGGTTTCTATCTGAACTATCTGAGGGTCGCAGTCGCCGATCGCGTGTCGGCATCGCGCGGCCGAGATTATCAATCTTGATAACCAATCTCGCGTGTTAACAATGGTCGGTACCTTAAATAGTGTCCGCGGAGTACACCCACTGTGAGCACCATGGACATTTCTGACATCGCGTCACAGCAGTTCGCCGAAGTTGATGTCGAGACGAGACTGGGCAAGGTGCGATCGCTGTTCGACGAGGAGAACCCGAAAGGGATAATCGTCACCCGCGACGGCGAGTACGCGGGCGTGATCGGCGAGCGCGACCTGCTCCAGTCCCACGTCGAGGACGACGCGAAGGTCGGGTCCCACATCAAGCCCAGCCGGAACGACCCGGCGCCGAAGATCCAGCGGACCGAGAACATCCGCGACGTCGCCCGCAAGCTCGTCGAGGGCGGGACGAAGGTCGCGCCGGTGTTCGAGGACGGCTCGCTGTGGGGCATCATCACGGCCGACGCCATCCTCGAGTCGGTGATCGAGAACCTCGACGCGCTGACCGTCGAGCAGATCTACACCGACTCGGTGATCACGATCGGCGAGGACGACGGCATCGGTAAGGCGATCAACCAGCTCCGGGAACACGGGATCTCCCGGCTGCCGGTGCTCAACGAGAACGGCTACCTCTCGGGCGTGGTCACGACCCACGACATCAGCGAGATCGCCGTCCGGAAGAGCCAGCGCCAGACGACGGGCGACCGCTCGGGCGACGCGAACAAGATCATGGACGTGCCCGTCTACGACGCGATGTCCAGTCCCGTCGGGACGACGACCGTCGACGCGTCGGTTCGAGCGGCCGTCCAGAAGATGCTCGACGACGACTACGGCGGGCTCGTCGTGACGCCGGAGGGCGACGACCGGACGGTCAGCGGCATCCTCACGAAAACCGACGTGCTCCGAGCGCTGTCGTACACCGAGGAGGAGACGATGGACGTCCAGATCACGAACATCCGGCTGCTGGACACGATCAGCCGGCAGGACGTGCGCGACGCCATCACGCAGGTCGCCGACAAGTACCGGAAGATGCAGGTGCAACACGTCCACGTGCGGTTCCACAAGCACAAGGAGAAACTCCGCGGAACGCCGCTGATCCAGGCCCAGATCCGGATGCGGACCAACAAGGGCCAGATGGCCGGCTCCGGCGAGGGGTACGGCGCCGACAACGCGTTCCACGTCGCGCTCGACAAGCTGGAACGTAACGTCCTCGAACGGAAAGGCGTCATCAGCGACGAGGAACACCGCGGACAGCTGCTGCGGAAGCTCGGCGAGCTGTAGCGGTTCGGCGTCGCTGCCGTCAATCCGGCGTCGTCTCGGCCACTGATTCCAGCGCTCTTATTCTGTTCGGGGTCGAAACGGCCGCATGAGCGTCATCGCGGAGTTTTCGGTCGCGTCGGATGATTTCGCGTTGCATCATTCGTTGACCGCGGCGCCGGAGATGGTCGTCGAGATCGAGCAAGTCGTCGCGACGATGGAGGATCGGGTAATGCCGTACTTCTGGGTCACCGGCGGCGACCAGTCGGAGTTCGAGGCGGCGTTCCGCGACGACGAGACCGTGACCGACGTCACGGCGGTCGACGAGACCGAGGACGCCAGGCTGTACCGCGCCGAGTGGACCGACAACGTCGAGACGATAGTGTACGCCTACGTCGAGATCGGCGCGACGATCCTCGACGCGCTCGGCAGAAACGAGGGGTGGGAGCTGCGGATGCGCTTCGACGACCGGGAGAAACTCTCCGATTTTCGCGAGTACTGCGACACCCACGGGATCGCGTTCGAGCTCAACCAGATCACCGAGCAGGAACAGCCCATGGCGAGCGCGCAGTACGACATGACGCCGAAACAGCGCGAAACGCTGGTGAGGGCGCTCGACGCGGGCTACTACGACGTCCCGCAGAGGGTGACGATGAGCGAGCTCGCCGACGAGCTGGGGATCTCCCAGCAGGCGCTCTCGAAGCGGTTCCACACGGGGCATCAAAACCTCGTCAGGAGCACGCTGACGATAAGCCATCCGGACGATAAGGACGGCAGGAACTGACTCGCACCGCGGGAGTTGTCTATACAACGTTGCACTTCATCCGCGTGGGGCAGCTACGAAGGGTATGGTTGGGACCACGACGGATACCGCCGCAATAGCGCCGCTCGCACACGAACGCCGCCGCACCGTCCTCCGCCGCCTGCGAGAGTACGGGATGCCGATGACGCTGGCCGACCTGGCCGACGAGGTTGTCGGCAGCGAGAACGACGAGCCCGTTCCGGAACTTTCCGGCGAGGAGGTGACGCGCGTCGCCGCCAGGCTGCACCACGTGGATCTCCCGAAATTAGCGGAGGCCGGGTTCCTGACGTACGATCTGCAGACGAACGTCGTCAGGCTCTCCGAGCGAGGCGAGACGTTCGATTACGAGACGATCCCGATGGCGATGCCGTAGTTCGGCGGCGCCCCCGGTCCCGTCTATTCGGAAACTACCGCTCGGTCACCGCGCCGGATCTTCGACGGCGACGCAGCCCTCGTCGGTGATCCGAAACTGCGCCGTTTCGCCCGCGGGCTTCGCGCGGTGTTTCTCCAGCGTCGCTTTCCTGTTGCCGCCACGGTAGCGATCGAGCCGAAGCACCGTCCCGGTCCAGTGTTCGAGCGTGTGCCCGCCCAGCGCGCGCGTCTGGTCGCTGTCGGGATCGGAAAACACCTGATTGGTGACGACGACCGCGAGGTCGTGCTTGCGCGCCAGCGAGAGCAGGTGGGTCACCTGACTGGCGACCTGGCGCAGGGCGTCGCCCGCGTTGGCGTCGGCGGTGCGTTCGAGCCGGTAGAAGCCGGTCGCGCTGTCGACGACGATCAGGTCGGCGTCTGGCGCGAACTCCTCGGCGTCCCGGACGGCCTCGGCCTGCTCCTCGAAGTCGTGAGCGCTCTCGACGACGACCCGGCCGGCCGCGGCCGACACGGCGTCCTCGTCCTCGCCGACGCGCGCCTCCAGCAGCTGCTCGAAGCGGTCGACCGAGATCCCCTCGGTGTCGACGTACACCGCGCGCCCGCCGTCGGCGGCCACCTCGACCGCGGCGCCGAGCGCGAGGTTGGTCTTGCCCGCCGCGGGCTGGCCGTACACCTGCGTGACGGTCCCGCGCTCGAACCCGCCGCCCAGAAGCTCGTCGACCGGCCCGCATCCCGTCGAAATCGGCTCGCTCGCGTTCACGACCGACGGTTGGGCCGTTCCCCGCAAAAACTCCCCGGTATGGGCGCTGGACGCCGCCGGGGCCGCGGCGTGACGGCCGGCCGGGCGTCGACGTCGTCGCCGCACCGTGTCCGCCCCCGCGACGCACCGGCGTCCCGACGCCGCCCCGCGGTCGGGCCGCCGTCTTAAGAGTTAACACGGACCGACGCCAACCATCGGACAGTGATCGTCGTCGCGACCGAGGACTTCGAGGTGTACCACGGCGTCGTCAACGAGCTGCGGGACCGCGGCGTCCAGTTTACTACCGTGGAACCTGACGACGAACTGCCCGACGCTGCCGGCGTCGTGATCACGGGCCCCGACGAGGCGTTCGCCGAGCGGGAGGACGCGGCGGCGTTCGACACGGTCGCGGCCGACCCTGCGAATCCCCGCCAGGCCGTCGAGGCCGCGATGGCGCTGCTCCGCGAGGAGGGCGGCCGGATCGTCGTCGGCGTCGACCCGGGGACCAAGCCGGGCGTCGCGGTGCTGGCCGGCGAGATGGTGATCGGCGCCTTCCACGTCCCGCTGGAGGACGCGCCGGAGGTCGTCCGCCGGGAGGTCGCCGACGCCGAGAACCCGGTGGTGCGGGTCGGCGACGGCGCCCGCCTGGAGAGCGCCCGGATCGTCGACGCGCTCGACGACGTGCGGGTCGAACTCGTCGACGAGACCGGGACGACGCCGTACCTCGGCACCGGCGCTCGGGGCATGGGCGACGTGCTCGCGGCGGTCAACATCGCTCGCCTGGAGGGCGAGGTGATCGAGCGCCGGGAGATCGAGCCGACCGACGGCGAGCTGCAGGTGATCAAAAACAGGTCGCGCGAGCGCTCCTCGGAGAATCGGACGATCGACGAGGAACTCGCCCGCCGGGTCGCGACCGGCGATCTGACGCTCGACGAGGCGATCGAGGAACACGGCGATCGGTGACCCGGTCGGCGCCCGGGTCGCGTTGGATCCGGTCGGCGATCCGGACCGTCATCGGGCGCTCGATCGCAGCGACGCCGCTCAGGCCGCCCGTTCGCCGTCCGGCTCGACGTAGATCTTCCCGATGTCGGGATTTCGCTCTCTGATCCGCGTCTCCATCTCGTCGATCCGGCGCTCGACCGTCTCGGCGTCGAGGTCGGGCTCGAACGACACGTCGGCGGTGACCAGCACCTCCTCGGGGCCGAAGTACACAGTTCGAAGGCCGACGATCGACGCGACGCCGTCGGTCTCCGTGATCGTCGCCCGGAGCTTCTGCTCCTCGTCGTCCGGCAGGCTCTCCCCGAGGATCAGGCGCTTGTTCTCCCACGCCAGCGCCAGCGCGAAGCCCATCAGCATGATGCCGATCAGCAGCGCGGCCGAGGCGTCGAAGATGTAGTTGCCCGTCCAGCGCGTGAGGAAGATCCCCAGGAGCGCGATGCCCAGCCCGGCGAGCGCGATCGTGTCCTCGGTCAGGGCGGTGAGGATCGTCGTCCGGCTGGTCTTCCGGAACGCCTCGACGTAGCCGCTGTAGCCTTTCTCCTCGATCTCGGCCTGCATGGCGGCGCGCGCCTTGACCAGCGCCCACGTCTCGAAGACGATCCCGCCCAGCAGAACGCTGTAGTTGACCCAGATCCCCGGAATCTCCGCCGCGACGACGGGGATCGTCACGGCCCCCTCGACCGCGGTGGTCTCGCCGTGCATCACGGCCTCGTAGCCGTGCTTGGCGCTCTCCCAGCCCGCGATGCCGAACAGGAACACGCTCACGAGGAAGCTGTAGAAGAACTGCGCCTTCCCGTAGCCGAACGGGTGGTCCCGGTCGCGCTCCCGCCCGCCGTACCTGATGCCGATCAGCAGGAACACCTGGTTCCCGGTGTCCGATATCGAGTGGTACGTCTCGGCGAGCATCGCCGGGCTTCCCGTCAGGACGAACCCGCCGAACTTCAGGATCGCGATGGCGCCGTTCGCGAACAGCGCTGCGAGGACGACTGACGTGCTGTTTCCGGCCATTGCATCCTCTTTCGCCAGCCGACAAAAAAGTGTACCGGGACGTCCGGGAGACGCCCGTCGCCACGGCGGTCCCGGGCGCCGCGGCGCGTCGGCGTCGGTCAGTCGGCGCTCGACGCGCTCCGCCTGAGCGTCCGCCGGCCCGTCCGCGTCTCGGCCTCTCGCGTGTTGCAGGTCGTACACCGGTACTCGACGAGCTTCGTCGTCTCGTCGTCGAGGTGCATCCGCTCGCCGCACCGGGGACAGTCTGGAATCATAAATGATGGTAGATCCGGACGGCAGATAACGCTTTCTGCCGCCGATCGGGTAGTGTTCAGATAAGCTGATTCCATGCGAAGGCGAACGCCTGGAGCCAATTTTCGGCGGTGTTTGCTTC